>JBFFCR010000294.1:0-5394 GCA_041559855.1 Anaerolineae bacterium
CCGGCTTTCGCCGCGCTGCCCACCTGGAATACCTGCCCATGCCCGGGGGAGACGCCGCGATCCGAAACCCATGGCGGTTGGCGCTGGCCTACCTGTACACACTGACCGGCGAACTGCCCACGCTGCACGGCAGCGATGCCCGGACCGGCCCTGACATTACCGCCCAGGAGATCCAAGTTGTTCGCCAGCAGGTTGACCGCCGCCTCAACACGCCCCTGACCTCTGCGGCGGGCCGCCTCTTTGATGCTGTGGCTGCCCTCGCCGGTGTGCGGCAGCGGGTGACCTACGAGGCCCAGGCCGCCATCGAGCTTGAGATGCTGGCTGCAACATGGCAACCCGCGGGGCAGAACCCTGCAGCCTCCTCCCCCTATCCCTTCGATGTCCGGCAGGAAGCGGAAGGATTGGTGATCGGCCTGCGCAGCTTGCTCGAGGCGATACAGGCTGACCTGGAGACCGGCGCGAGCCAGGCCAGGGTTGGCTGGCGCTTCCACCTGACCATGGCCGAGCTGATCACCACCGTCTGCCAACAGATCTCCGGGGAGACAGGGCTGCACACAGTGGCCCTCAGCGGAGGATGCTTCCAGAACCGGCTGCTGCTGGGCATGTCCGTACCCCGCCTGCAACAGGCCGGCTTTGGCGTGCTCCTGCATCGCCACGTGCCGTGCAACGATGGCGGCATCAGCCTGGGCCAGGCTGCACTGGCGCGGGCTGAGCCGCAATGAGGGACAGGCCATGAAGTACATTGACGAATTCCGCGACCCTGCTCTGGCGCGCAAGCTCCTGAACAGCATCGAGCAGCGCTCCAGACGCCCTATCCGTCTCATGGAGTTCTGCGGCGGCCATACACACGCCATCATGCGCTATGGTCTCCGCTCGCTGCTTCCGCCGACGGTGGACCTGCGGTCCGGGCCAGGCTGTCCCGTGTGCGTCACAGCCAACGCCGACCTTGACAGGGCCATTGCCCTGGCCCGGCTGCCCGATCTGATCCTCACCACCTTTGGCGACATGATCCGGGTGCCTGGCAGCAGGGAGAGCCTGCAGGACGCTAAAGCCGAGGGGGCCGACGTGCGAATGGTCTACTCTACCCTTGACGCCCTCAAGATCGCCCGCGAGAATCCTGCACGGCCTGTCGTATTCCTGGGCGTCGGGTTCGAGACCACGGCCCCCACCGTCGCCGCAGCGATCCTGCAGGCACAGGCCGAAGGCCTGGAGAATTTCTCGGTGCTCAGTCTGCACAAACTGACGCCGCCCGCAACCCGAGCCATCCTGGACTCGGGCGAGATCGCCCTGGACGGCATCATCGGCCCGGGACACGTGACCACCATCATCGGCGCCGGCGCCTGGGAGTTCTTGCCCACGGAGTACAATATACCTGTGGCTGTGGCGGGGTTTGAGCCGTTGGACATCCTCCGCGCAATCGCCGACCTGGTGGACATGATTGAGGATAACGACCCGGGGGTCTCCAATAGCTACGCCCGCAGCGTGAGCCAGCAGGGCAACCGCACCGCCATGGCGGTGCAGGGTCGCGCCTTTGAGATCAGCACCGCCGACTGGCGCGGGCTGGAAACGGTGCCCGCCAGCGGTTTGACCATCCGCCCCGAGTGGCGCCAGTTCGACGCAACGGCCCTGTACGCCATAGACCCCGGGCCAACGAGGGAGCATAAGGGCTGCCGCTGTGGCGACGTGCTTCGCGGCACCATCACGCCGCGTGACTGCCCTCTCTTTGCTCAAGCCTGCACGCCCATCCGTCCCATCGGACCCTGTATGGTCTCGGCGGAAGGGGCCTGCGCTGCCCATTACCAATTCGGACGGGATCAACTATGAGCAGAGAATTGATTTTGCTGGCCCACGGATCCGGCGGCAAGTTGAGCCACGATCTGGTCGAGAGGCTGTTTCTGAAGCACTTTGACAACCCCGTCCTGCTACAGCTTGACGACTCGGCAGTGGTGGACATCCCCCAGGGCCGGCAACCACGGATCGCCTTCTCGACCGACAGCTATGTGATCAGCCCCCTCGTCTTTCCCGGGGGCGACATCGGCAAGCTGGCTGTGTGCGGCACCGTGAACGATCTGAGCATGAGCGGGGCGCGGCCCCTGTGGCTCAGTGCCGGCTTTATCATCGAGGAGGGCCTGGCCCTGGCCGATCTGGAGCAGATCGTCGCCTCGATGGCTGCCACAGCCGACCGCGCCGGCGTGCAGATCGTAACCGGCGACACCAAAGTGGTGGATCGCGGCAGCGCCGACAAGCTGTTCATCAACACGGCAGGGGTAGGCCTGGTGCCGTCGGGCGTGACCATTGCCGGCGACCAGGCACGGCCCGGCGACCTGATCCTGCTGAATGGCACCATCGGCGATCACGGCATGACCATCATGACCCAACGGGAAGGGCTGCAATTCGCCAGCCCCCTGCAAAGCGACTGCGCTCCTCTCAACGGGCTGGTGGCGAGCCTATTGGATGCCGTTCCTGACGGGACGGTCCACTGCCTGCGCGATCCGACACGGGGCGGCCTGGCGACGGCGCTCAACGAGCTGGCGGCGCGCTCCCAGGTTGGCATAGAGATGGACGAGGCATCGCTGCCGGTGCGGGAGCCGGTGCGCGCCGCGTGCGAGCTATTGGGACTGGACCCCCTGTACGTGGCCAATGAGGGCAAGCTCGTGGCCATCGTCGCCTCCGAGGCAGCCGACACTGCCCTGGCGACCCTTCGCGCCCATCCATACGGGCGCGAGGCCACCATCGTGGGCCAGGTCGTCGAGGCCCATCCGGGGCGCGTCGTGCTGCGCACGGAACTGGGCGCCCGCCGCATGGTGGACATGCTGGTAGGCGAGCAATTGCCCCGCATCTGCTAGGACGCTCCGTCAGCTCCCGTGAGCGCTCCCCTTGGCCCTGGGCGCCTGCTCTCGGGAGGATTGTCTTTCGCCCTGACCTGGAGTATAATGAAGGTAGGATTGCCGACGCTGCCGTTCCGCGGGACACGGGAGCGGTAGTGATAGCCAGATGGCTCCCTCGAAAAGGGAAAGGTAGGGCAAGATGAAGCGGGATTGGAGATGGTGGGTTTCTGGCATCCTGTGGTTGGCCCTGATCCTCTCCGGGGCGATGTCCGCAGTCGCCCAGGAGAGCGCGACGCGTCACGTGAACGTGCTCGAGATCGAGGGGGCGGTCACGCCGGTCATGATCAGCTACATCGAGCGCGGGATCAGCACCTCCGAGAGCGACGGCGCCGAGGCATTGATCATCAAGCTAAACACGCCCGGCGGCCAGCTTGACCTGATGAACGAGATCGTGCAGGCGCTGCAGGAGGCTCGCGTGCCGACCGTGGTCTATGTCTCTCCCCGAGGCGCCTATGCCGCTTCGGCCGGCACCCTCATCACCCTGGCGGCCCACGTCGCTGCCATGGCCCCCAGCACCACCATCGGCGCCGCAAGCCCGGTGGGCAGTGAAGGTGAGGATCTGGGCGAGACGATGGAACAGAAGGTCAAAGAGGATCTCAAAGCACAGGCGCGCACCCTCACTGCGCGCCGGGGCGAGGAGGCCAGTGCCTGGGCCGAGTCTGCCGTCGAAGAGGCCAAAGCGGCCACTGCCGAAGAAGCCCTGGAGATAGGTGTGATCGACTTTGTTGCCATCGACTTGGGCGATCTGCTGGCACAGATGGATGGTTTTGGGATCAGCATGAATGGCCAGGAGGTAATCCTCCGCACGGCAGGCGCCCAGGTACGCGAGCTGCCGATGAACTTTGTGGAGCAATTCCTGCACATCATCACCAATCCGACCATCGCCTTCATCCTGCTGACCATTGGCATCAACGCCATCTTGTTCGAGCTGTCCAGCCCCGGCGGCTATGCGGCTGGCGTCGTTGGAGCCCTGTGCCTGCTCATGGCCTTTTACGCACTCGGTGTGCTGCCGGTCAACTACACCGGGCTGCTCTTTATCGCATTGGCCTTTGCGCTGTTCGTGGCGGACATCAAGGCGCCGACCCATGGCGTCTTGACCGCGGGCGGCATCGCATCGCTCATCGCGGGGGCGCTGCTCCTCTTTAACTCGCCCCTCTACCGTGTCTCTATCACTGCGGTGGTATCGGTGGCAGTGGTCACCGGCCTCTTCTTTGCCTTTGCCGTTGCCAAAGTGGTCTTGGCTCAGAGAAAGCCATCCGTGACCGGTCGCGAAGGATTGATCGGCCGGATTGCCCAGGCGCGTACGACCCTCGAACCGGATGGCACGGTATTCATCAAGGGAGAGTTGTGGGATGCCACGGCCCTGGATGGGCCGATCGAGGCGGGCGAGAGCGTAGAGATTGTGGCTGCGGCGGGATTTCGCCTGCAGGTTAAGAAGGCAGAACAGCGCTAGAGGTCACCTGAGCTGGCGCCTGGCTGGAGCCATTGTCCCAATCGCTGCGCCACGATCTCTTTGGCCAGTACCCGGTACGCACGAGTGCCTTTGTGTTCCGGAGCCCACTCCACCAGCGACTGGCTGGCGACAGAGGCCTCGGCGAAGCGGATGCTCTTTGGTATCACCGACTTGAACACCTTGCCTCCAAAGACATCCTGGAGCTCTGCCAATACCTCCCTGTGGTGAATGATACTGTTCGAGTACATGGTCACCAGGATGCCGCCGAGTTCCAGATCCTTGTTCACGCGCGCCTTGATCCAGTCGATCGCCTGGAGCAGCATGCGGATTCCGCGCATGGCAAAGTACTCGCACTGCATGGGGATCAAGACATCGCGACATGCCGTCAGCGCATTGATGGTCAACAGGCCCAGGCTGGGAGGGCAGTCAATCACAATATAGTCGTACCCGGCTGCAATCGACTCCAGGACCCGTTGCAGGATATACTCGCGGCGGATCTCGGCGATCAGCTCCATTTCTGCCGAGGCCAGCTCGATATTCGCCGGGATCATGTCCAGAAAGGGTCGCAGAGGATAGACCACGCGGTTGACATCATAGGCTGGGTCCATCATCGCTGTATAGATGGTATGGTCCAGGCTGGCGCCTTCGATGCCCAGGCCCACAGATAGCGCGCCCTGCGGATCCAGGTCGACGACGAGTGTCTTCTGCTCCAGCTCTGCCAATGCGACACTCAGGTTGATGGCCGTCGTCGTCTTGCCCACGCCACCCTTCTGATTGACGATAGCAAGCGTGCGCGTCCCCTCCCAGGTCATGCGCCTACTCCTTTCTGCTGCACCGTCTCCCCAGTCTCAGGAGCCATTCATCTTCACCGGCGGCATGGCCTCCACCAGCGAGGCCAGCTGGAAATAGTCCGCCGCCCCACGTGCCCCGGGCTCGTACTCGAAAATGGTCTGCCCCACGCCGGGCGCTTCTGAAAGCTTGGTATCGATCCGGATCGGATGCGTGACCCGGGACCCGAACTCCCTGGCCAGTATCTGCAGAACCGTACTGCTC
>JBFFCR010000295.1:0-5380 GCA_041559855.1 Anaerolineae bacterium
CAGGGCCATCTGAACCGCTGGCTGATGGCTATCCTGAACCTGAGCGCGCCGCCCCTGCGCCTGCAGCATACACTGGCGCTGGTCCTCATTGCGCATGTGTTTTACAACGCTTCCATCATCGTGCGCATGGTCGGCGGGTTCTGGGCCAACCTCGATCCCCGTGTCGAGGAAGCTGCGCGGGTGCTGGGTGCCGGCCGCTGGCGGACCTTTCGTGCGGTCACCCTGCCCCTGTTGCTGCCCTCAATAATCGCTGCATCTCTCCTTGTTTTTCTGTTCTGTTTCACCAGTTTCGGCGTGATCCTGATCCTGGGTGGCCCGCAGTTGGCGACTGTCGAGGTGGAGATCTATTACCAGGCCGTGCCCCTCTTTAACCTTCCCTTGGCCGCTGCACTTTCCCTGGTCCAGATGGTCTTCACATTCGGGGTGATGGCGGTGTATACGCGCATCCAGGCCAGGGCCGCCGTGCCCTTGAACCTGCGCCCCACTGAATTCACGCAGCGCAAGCCTGTCACGTTGAGAGCGCGCCTCGTAGTGTGGGGCAGCATTGGCGGGCTGTTGGCTCTGCTTCTGGCCCCGCTGCTGGCGCTGGTTCTGCGTTCTTTCTCGCTGGAGGGGACCTTTACCCTGCGCTACTATGAGGCGCTCTTTACCAATCCCTTCCAGTCCTTCTTTTACGTTCCCCCGGCCGTGGCGATCCGCAATTCGCTGCTTATCGCGGGGGCCACGGTCATCATGGCCCTGCTTGTCGGCCTTCTCAGCGCCTATATGCTGTCCGGGCCCTCCAACTTGCTCAAGGCCTTGCTCGACCCGCTTTTCATGTTACCGCTGGGAACCTCAGCGGTCACCCTGGGGTTAGGATACATCGTCGCTCTCGACCAGCCCCCTGTGAACCTGCGCGCATCGCCGGTGTTGCTGCCTCTGGCACACACGTTGGTCGCGTTTCCCTTTGTCGTGCGCAGCCTGTTGCCCGCTCTCCGTGGACTGAATCCGCGGTGGCGAGAAGCGGCTGCCGTGCTGGGTGCCTCCAAGGCGCGAACTGTGCGGGAGATCGACCTGCCAATAATCGCACGGGCCCTGTTGGTGGGCGCCGTTTTCGCCTTCACCGTGAGCGTGGGCGAGTTTGGGGCCACACTCCTTGTTGCGCGTCCCGACTTCCCGACGATGCCTGTTGTGATCTACCGGCTGCTTGGAGCTCAGGGTAGCCTGAATCAGGGGCAGGGTTTGGCCATGAGTACCCTGCTGATGCTTGTGTGTGCTGTGGGCTTTGTCCTTATCGAGCGGTTCCGTGTGGGCGGAATCGGTGAGTTTTGAGTTCGTAACGAGTGGACTGTCGGAAATGGCGCTGCTAGAGGTTGTATCAGTATCAAAAGCGTTCGCGGGTGTCCCTGTTCTTCGCGACGTGTCGTTCGTCGCCGGCGAGGGCGAGATAGTCTGCCTGCTGGGGCCGAGTGGCTGCGGCAAGACGACGCTGCTGCGGATCATCGCAGGGCTGGAGGCCGCTGACGCGGGCCATGTCGCTCTTGGGGGACAGCCCCTCGAGGGTGTGCCCATCCATCGTCGTGGCTTTGGGCTGATGTTTCAGGAGTATGCGCTTTTCCCCCACAAGGATGTCGGCGACAACGTGGCGTTCGGGCTACAGATGCAGGCGCTTTCAAAGCACGAGATCGCAGACCGGGTTGCCGAGGTCTTGGACCTGGTCGGGATGCGTGGCTATGAGGACCGTCGTGTCTACGAACTGTCGGGCGGCGAGCAACAGCGGGTAGCCCTGGCCCGCAGCCTGGCTCCCGGCCCCCGTTTGCTCATGCTCGACGAGCCGCTGGGTTCCCTGGACCGGGCGCTGCGCGAATCTCTGCTGAACGAGCTTCGGACCATTCTGAGACGAGTTGGGGTGACCTCCATCTATGTCACTCACGACCAGCAGGAAGCATTCGCAGTGGCCGGGCGGGTGGTCATCATGCGCCAGGGGCAGGTTGTGCAGCAGGGCACGCCAGAGGATGTCTACTTCCGGCCAGCCTCGCCCTGGGTGGCCCATTTCCTTGGCCTGGATAACCTTGTCCCCGGGAGGCTTGTGGCAACACAGTCCGAACAGGATGGGGAGGGGACGGTCCTGGTCGAAACCTCTCTGGGGCGGTGGCCGGTACGCGGTCGGGCTCGCCCAGCCCCGGATTGTCAAGTCACCGTGCTTATCCGGCCCGATGCAGCTCGACTGGCGAGCGCGCATCCCCAGACGGGCGAGTGTGTTGTGGAAGGCATCGTGCGCGAGCGCTCGTTTCGCGGCAGTCAGACCCGGGTGAAGGTACATCATGCGTCCAACCTGGATCTGGCCTTTGATTTGGCCTCTGACGCGCTGAGCCTGCCCGGACCTGGCGAACCGATTGCCCTGGTGTTGCGTCCTGAAGCCATCAGCTTGCTGGCGGAGGAGTCCAATGACCAAGCAGCGAGCGCGTGACCTCGAGGAGGATCCGATCGAGGTGGAGGTGGTCCGCGACGGACGCCTGCGAACCAGAGTGCACTGGGTGTGGAGTGGAAACCGCGTGCGCATCCGCGTCCCCCGGCATGCTCGAAAGCGGGAAGTGGAACGGATGGAGGCCGAGATCGTGGCCGAGGTCAGGCGAAGGCGCGCCAAGGTTCGGGCTCGCGCAGATGCCGATCTCCAGGCCATGGCCCAAGAGATCAACCGTGACCACTTTGGGTCCGAGATCGAGTGGCATGCGATCCGCTGGGTCAGCAACATGCGCAAGCGGTTGGGCAGTTGTACGACAGGGGGACCTACCGACGGAGATATCCGCATCAGCGATCGGATCAAGGGCTGGCCTCAGTGGGTCATCAAGTACGTCGTCGCCCACGAGTTGGCACACCGAAAGCATCCCAACCACAGCAAGGAGTACTGGGCCTATTTGGCCCGCTACCCTCAGGCAGAGCGGGCGCGTGGGTTCATCATGGGTATCGCCTTCCAGTTGGGAGAAGATGCAGAGGATCTGCTGTAGGAGCACTACTGTCGATCTGTCTTGGTAAGGAGTCGACCGGTCGTAGCCGCAGAGGCTTGAAATTCCCGTCCGGTCCCCTCCAACGGAACTTGCCAGCGGTTAGCTTGCCAATCTGGATCGCCTCTTGCGGGCAGGCATGAAGGCATCGCAGGCACAGCACGCAGTGGTCATCAAATTGGGCATGTCCATCGCAAACTGCGACATTGTCCACGGGGCAGATCCGCGCACATAGGCCGCATCCTTCGCAGTGCTCGTCGGCGTGCAGCCTGGCGCGGGCCCAATTCTCGGTTGCCCTGTACAAGAAAGCCCAGAGCCGGTCCGAGGCAGCCAGCTTGAACTCTGCAGGCAGGGGCATGCGGAGCGTGTCCACGGGGCGGCCATCCGCCAGCTCTGCCAACAGGTCGCCCACCCTATCGACCAGGCGATTGGCATCTTTGAGCTCGCTGTAGTCTTTCTGCAGGGCCTTGCGCGCCATCCACGAGTCTTTGGAGATCATGGAGAGACCATCGGTGCCTGGCATGATCACATCGCCCCCGCACAGCGGCGTATAGCCCCGCGCGGCCAGTCGCTGCAGGTTGAGCTTCACGGCGCTGGCCGCATAGGCCCCCTTGGTGCAGAATACGAATGCGCCCCGGCCTGCGCCAGGCGGAAACTGCTCCAGATAATCCTGTACAAACCCTGGCGAATCGCCGGCATACACGGGGAAACCAAAGACCAGCAGGTCGAAATGGGTTACTTCATCAGCTGGCTGCCATTCGATGGAGCGCAGCTCCACCTCCACGGGTGCCTTGGCCAGTCTCTGTGCCAGGTAGTGGGCGACATAGTCCGTGTTGCCGGTGCCGCTGAAATAGAGAAAGAGAAGTCTCATCCGGTTACCCAGGTGAGCGCACCAGGTAGATCAGATAGCGCTCCGGGATCCAGCCAATCCGTCCCCTGCCGTCGATGATCTGAATCCAGATGTAGCCGTCGGCCTCGACCGGGCCTCCGGCCACCGTTAGCCGAGCACCCTCGCGCAGCGCGGCGATCTTGACACCGTCTAACCCTGGTTCGCGATACATCCATACCCCCAGCCCGCCAGTGCCACTGACCTCAGCCACAATGGGCGTCGGCGTCAGAGTTGGTGTGGGTGTAAGCGTGTGCGTGGGGGTCGGGGTGGATGTCGGCGTGTGTGTCGCGGTTGCCGTGGGTGTGGCCGTAGGCGTTGGGGTCGACGTGGGCCGTGGGGTTGGAGTCTGTGTGCGCGTGGGCGTTGGTGTGGGGCTCGGTGTAAAGGTCGCTGTGGCCCCTGGCAATGGGGTAGGCGTCGGCGTGGGCGGCTGCAGGGGATCGAGTTGGGTCGTGAGGATGACGGACAGCCTCAACTCGAGTGGCCGTTGTATGTGCCCGGCAACCTGCTCCTGTAGATCCACTACTTCACCATGCCGCACCGTTTGGGAACTGCGCACCACGACTTCCAACTGGATCGTTCCATCGTCCAATTCTGTCATGTTCCACTGACCGTCCCAGTGCACGTACGGCAGATTGTCCAGCCCGTCTTGGAGGGCTGCCTCGATCCTGCGTGAAAGCGAGGCAGCGCGCAAGGATTGGGCCGTAAGCAATCCCAGAGGAATCGACACTACTACCAGAAGCAAGACCGTGCCGACCACTCCCCCCTGGAATACGCGTCTGCGCGTCTCCCTGCCGGGAAGGGGGCGGAAGCCCAGCCACAGAAACACGATGCCGCCTGCGCCGCCAATGGCAACCAGGTTCGTGACAAAGAGGAGCAGGGCTCCGCCAGCGACATCCCCGCGCCAGCACGCCAGCCCGATCCCTATCGTCGCCAGCGGGGGCACCAGGGCGGCGGCGATGGCCACGCCGGGCAGCGCTGTCGAGACATCCTTGCGGCACAAGGCATAGGCGCCTGCCGCGCCCGAGGCCAGGGCAACGCCCAGGTCTAGCAGGTTCGGGTGAGTGCGGAGGAGGATCTCGCTGGAAAGCTGTCGTTCTGGGACGATGAGTGTGAGCAGGACTGCCGCACCGATGGCGAGCGTCATGCCCCTTGCTGTGGCGCTGGCTGCACGTCGCAACAGGCGCACGTCCCCGCGCACGATGCCCAGGCTGAGACCAAAGATGGCCGCCATGAGAGGGGCGACGAGCATGGCACCAATGATGACCGCTGCGCTGTTCTGAAGCAAGCCAAAGGTGGCAATGGCGGACGACAGGCCCATCATGACAAAAAAGTCTACCTTGGGCTGTGCTCCGTCACGGATTGCCTTGTAGACCTGCGTCTGCTGGTGCAAGTCCAGCGTCGGGAGCATGTCAAAGAGCCGCCAGCCGGCACGTCGCAACCACGTGCCCATGCGCATCCGGCGAGTTTGATGCTTGACGACGATCGACGGCGCTGGACTGCTGGC
>JBFFCR010000296.1:0-5374 GCA_041559855.1 Anaerolineae bacterium
GCCCAATAGCTTGTCCGCTCCAGGCCCATCGATGATGACCCGCGAGTCGACCTGGCTAGTGACGGCAAAGCTGATGCGCGCCGGAAAGTTGGCCTTGATCAAGCCCGTGACAACGTCCACGCTGGGACGTTGGGTTGCGATGACCAGGTGGATGCCCGTGGCGCGTGCCATCTGGGCGATGCGGCAGATCGCGCGTTCCACCTCGTCGGGTGCAATCATCATCAAGTCGGCCAGCTCATCAATGACGATGACCACGTAGGGTAACGGCTTCTCACCCTTCTCGAGCAAGCTACGATTGTAGGCCGCCACGTTCCGTGCCCGCGCCTTGTTGAACATCTTGTAGCGATCGTCCATCTCACGCGTCGCCCAGTTCAACACGCCCACGACACGCTCCAGTTCGATTACCACCGGCGCCCGCAGGTGAGGAATGCCGTTGTACGTCGTCAGCTCGACCATCTTGGGATCGATCATGATGAACTGGACTTCTGCAGGGGTTCTACTACAGAGGAGCGAGGAGATGATCGAGTTCACGCACACACTCTTGCCGGATCCAGTGGCGCCGGCGATGAGCAGGTGCGGCATATATGCCAGATCGACGGCAATAGGATTGCCTGCTACGTCCTGGCCGAGCGCGATGGGCAGCGGCCCCTTGATCTTGCCAAAGGTGTCACTCTCCAGCACAGTGCGCAGCGCCACCAGCGAGATGTCCGAGTTGGGCACCTCTACCCCGACAACCGAGCGTCCCGGCACAGGAGCCTCGATCCGGATGGGGGATGCTGCCAGCGCCAGGGACAGATCATTGGCCAGATTAGAGATCTTGCTGACCTTGATCTTGGAGCGCTTGACGCGGCCAGTGCTGTCTCGCCGCTCGATGTATCCGGGCTCCACGCCAAACTGGGTGACGGTCGGTCCCTGGTTCACCTCGACCACCTTGGCGGGCACGCCAAAGCTGGAAAGAGTCTCCTCGATGATGCGCACCCGCTCCCGGATCTCGGCCTGGCTCAGTTCCTGCTCCGCGGCACTGTCCAGGATCTCGTCAATAGGGGGAAGATGCCAGATCTGCTCACCGCCGATGATGCGTGGAAAGATGCTCCCCCGTGGATGCGTCGGGGTCTGCGCGGGCTGAGCGGCCTGAGCGACCTGCTCCTCGGGTCGTGATTTCTCTCCAACCAAGGAATCCTGAGGAGACGCTCCCTTGTCCCGCGTCCGCAGCTTGGTGTTGAGCAAGCTCTCTCGACTCGGTAGTGCACTGATGGCGCTCTTGGCGGCAATCCAGAGATCGTCAAGCCACACCCCAAGAATCATCATCACGCTGATAATCGACAGCGTGACCAGAACCAACACAGTCGCAGGCGTACCCAGTGCTGACACCAGCAGATTGCTCACGGCGTAGCCCAGGTACCCCCCACCATCGCCCTGAGCCGCCAAAGCCTCGGCTTGATCCCCTCCGGCTACCAGATGGGACAGCGCCAATATCAGCACAAAGAGCAGAATGGCTCCGACAGGCCTTTCCCGTTCCACACCGAGCTCCCGGCCCAAGCCCCGGAAGATCAGCCAGAGACCAAGCGCGACAAACCATACCGGCATCAGCAGAACGCCCCAACCGAACCCCAAGCGAAGCAGATCGATCCACCCCTGCATGAGCACCCCTCGCTCAACGGGAATGAGGCTCAGCAGCGTCAGCAGTGCCACCAACAGAAGCAGGATTCCGCCGACTTCTGGACGCAAGGATCGACCCAGATCCAGCCGGCCGCTTGGCTTTTTACCTGTTTTTCTTTTCGTCATCTCGCGATTACACTCCAGTCCTATTATACCCTGTCAGGGCTATTCGCGCAAATGTTCTAATATACCTGTAACCCCTCCTGTTTCCCCGCTCCACGACTATCCAGGGCTCCGGCCTCACGAGAGGATCTGCCTTGCGCGGGTGCATTGCAGATTTCTGGATACCAGATCCCTCACCTCCGCAGGACCTCCACTTCGTTCCGGTCCTGCTGCAGTTCGGGATGACAGTAGTTGATGGCCAACTCATCCAGGCACTTGGGATACGCCCCATTGCGCGCGCGCTCGGACAGCCCGTTGCTCCAGGGCTTGATCTGTGATACAATTCGACCAGCTTGAGTACAAGCCGCTGGCGTGCGACATGCACCCCGACCGGCTACCGGACCCTTCTGGTATGCCCGAGGGTATCGTCCCGCGCTCAGCCAGACAGTGAGGAGACAAATGCTTCCCTGGCGAGCTAGACTCCAACTGACCCTGCTGGCATTGCTCGTCCTGCTCTTGACCCTGACACCCTATCCACGAGCATTCACGGCAGCCATGCGCCAGGCCGAGGTTCTCCGCGCCTCCCGCGAGTATGGCGCGGCCCTGGAGTCCTACCAGCAGGCGGTGCAGCTAGATCCAGAATCTCCGCTGCCGTGGCTCCAGATGGGCGCGGTCCTCCTCCAGCAACACCGGTTCAGACTAGCGACTATCACCTATCTTGAAGCTGCACGCCGAGGCGCGGAAGCGGAAGCGCTACTGGGCTTGGGGGAAAGCCGTGCCGGTCTCGGAGATTGGGCGCCGGCCCTGAATGCATGGCTGCGCGCCCGGGCCCTGGACCCCACGGACGCACGCGTCTATGTAGCGTTGGGCCGCGCGAGCATCGCCCAGAGTCAGTTCGAGCAGGCCGCAAGCTACCTCACCCAGGCCCTCCAGCTTCAACCTTCACCACAGTACCGCGTCGCCGCTCTCGCCCTGCTGGGCCGCCTCCAAGCAGGCGAGAACCCCGATCTGGCCAGGGAGACGTTGCAGGACGCCGGCGACGCAGATATGTTGGCCGTGCTTCATGCTGTGAGCGCCGAACAAGGCGATGCCCAGAAAGCACTGCTCCTGGGTATCGCCTTCCTACAACGCGATGAACTCACCCTGGCCCGCCACCATCTTGAGCGGGCAGTCGCCCTCGCTCCCGGCAAGGCTGAGCCCCTGGCCTATCTGGCGCACACCCTCGACCAACAGGGCGAGACGGTCGCTGCCAGGGACCTGCTGGAGCAAGCCGAGACGCTCGACGCAGAGTCGCCCCTTGTCCTCTACTTCCTGGCCACCCATCGCCGTCTGGTAGGCAACCTGGAAGATGCTCGCGCTGCGCTGTGGCGGGCATTGCTCCTTGACCCGGACAACGCAGCCCTGCGCGCCGAGATGGGCGGCACCTTTGCCGATCAGGGGGAGTATCCCAGTGCTGAAGAGTGGTATGAAGGCGCCGTCACCGCTGCGCCAGCGGAAGTGGACTTTTATTTTGTGCTCGTCCACTTTTATCTGGATCATCTCTACCACGTGCAAAGCGGGGGCCTGCCTGCTGCGCAGACACTCGTCTCTCTGGTCCCTGACGATGCCCGCGCCCATGATCTGCTCGGTTGGGCGTACCATCTCTCTGGCCAACACGCTGAGGGCATTGCGGCACTTGACCGCGCCCTGCGCCTGGACCCCGAACTGGCTAGCGCGCACTATCACCTGGGCAGTCTATACGCCAGTACAGGCCGGCAGGCGCTGGCCCGTACCCACTTGCAGCGGGCAATCGACCTCGACACAGACGGATACTACCGGGATCGTGCCGAGATGGTCCTCAGGGACCTGGAATAGCGACGATCCTACGGGCCGGTGCTCAGACCAACTTCGCCGAGGAACACCGGTTCGCCCAGCGGCTCGAGCGCACCGTCCGCAGGGATGGCATACATGCCAGCCACAATCTGGTAGACGCCCGGCAAGGCATCCGGTGGTATGGCCAGCAGATGATCATCCCGCAGGCGCTCACCAAGCTGCCAGATTGCAGTTGAATAGTGAACGCCGCCCGGCTGGTGATCGCTCTGGGCAATTCTCTCGCCATTAGGATCCAGCAAATGCACAAAGGAGTGATAGACCGTGTCCATGGGGCCCAGCGCCTCCCAGTACAGGCTGACCCGCATGGTATCGCCCGGGAGGGGCGTCTGGGGCGAGAGATTATACCCCACCAGGGCTACAGCATCGGCCAGGACCGCGTCGCGGGCGAAAGCAGGCCCGGCAGCAGCGGCCGGTCCACGGACACGCCACAGTTCCCCCTCTGCCTCAACGTCCACTTTGATCTCAACCCCGGGCATCTCTTTGATCAGGGCCACGGGCCTGCCGGTACTGAGCGCCAGGTCGAGCACCTGTCCCAGAGCAGGGTACTCGGGTGTGATGAGAGGATAGAGCCCCAGCAGATCGGGCCGCCTGCCATCGACGTACTGGAAATACCACAGGGGCATGATCTCATTGCGGTCATTGCTGATCAGAATCGCTTCCGAGGGCAGCGGTTCGCGCAGAAGCGACTCCCACATCGTGCGGGCGCCGGTATTGTCACTCTGGTCTACGGTAGACAGATTGGCGAGAAGCAGCCACAAGGGCAGGACAAGGGACAGCAACGCGATCCCCACGCCCGCTGCTTTGCTGATCCTCACCAGCAAAGCCACCATCCCCACGGCCACTCCAATCCATAGCACGATCATCAGATAGGAGGGAATGTACATCACAAAGATGTCGCCGATGGTATAGACGAGGTTAAAGGCCACCGATACGGCATAGGTCAGGCTGGTGAGGGCCAACACGGCCAGCCGCTTGCGCCGTGAGCCGTTTGCCGCGCCCGCCACAGGAAGACCTGTTGCCAGACCCGCCACGCCGATAAGCGCCAGGATCGCACCTGCCCATCTGACCTCGTTCCGCAGAAAATTCCAGGACATGGTCAGCCGCTGGCCCAGGTCCACTGAGAAATCGACCGCACCACCGAACGGACCGCCCGTCACAAAGTCGAGCAAGGCCGGCCAGCTATTCTCGTACAGGATCAGATCTCGGCCCGGGGTCAGCGGCAGGCGAAGGTAGGGCGTATGGGGAGCGCGCCAGGGGATGTACAGATACAGCATCAGAGGCACAAGCAGAAGCAGCAGCCCCTTCAGGAGCAGCCGCCAATCAAGGAGCACTCGCCAGTCGATGAGCAAGATATAGACCAGGATCGCAGGCGCGAGCAGCAGCGTGGTGCTGTGGTGGGTCATGCTCAGGCCGAATGTCAGGGCCGAAAGCAGCAGATACCGCGGTTGACGTCCCTCTCCCCACAGTAGCAAGAGCCAGAATATCAGGACGACGAAAAAGATGTGAAGCCCATAGACCTCGGCAATGATTGCTTGTGACCAGAGGGTGGGTGTGACAGCAAAGGTGGCGGCCACCAGGACGGCGATCAGGCGGCGGACCGCCAGCGAGAGCGCCGGGAACGCCTGCCGCAGAAGCGAGCGGGTGACAGGAACGACCAAGGCTATCGCCAGCGCCGCCCAGAACGCGGAGAATAGATTCATCCGGTATGCCACGTCGCCCACAGGCAACAGATGGGACCAGA
>JBFFCR010000297.1:0-5369 GCA_041559855.1 Anaerolineae bacterium
AGGATCCGCGTTGCTTCGTGGGGAGGGTGCTGGCGGACGATAGCTGCGACCTCGCGGTCATCTACCCGTCCCGTCAACCCGTCACTGCAGAGGAGAAGCGTGTCGCCCTTGCTTATCTCGCCCTCAAAGAGGTCTACGTCTACTGCAGGCTTGGAACCCAGCGCGCGGGTCACGAGGTTGCGTTGAGGATGCTTCTTGGCCTGTTCATGTGTCAGCAGCCCGGCGCGCACCTGTTCCTCAACCCACGAGTGATCCTCAGTGATCTGGGTTATGTTCTTGTTGTTGATCAGGTATGCTCTGCTGTCACCGACGTTTGCCACGTACACCTTGCGTCCCAACACCACGGCAGCGACGAGGGTGGTCCCCATGCCGCTCTTGGACTGATCGGCTTGCGCCTGTGCATGGAGCTGCTGGTTGGCTGCCTGAATGGCGCGCACCAGGCTCTTGCCGACATCGCGGGACGGGTCGTCGTAGTATCCTCGGATCGCCAGTTCCACGGCGCCCCGGCTGGCTACCTCCCCTGCCTGGTGACCGCCCATACCGTCGGCGACAAGGTAGATCGCTCCCTTGCGCGCTCGCTGTTGAGGATCGGGCGGTACGAAAAAGTCTACGTAATCCTCATTGTGGGGGCGCACGCGGCCCGTGTCGCTCAGCTTGACAGCGACCAGATCGACTTCCTGGGGAGACGCGAGTTCCTGCGCTTCCTTTCTTCCTTGGGCCAGTGGATCTGGCACGACTGTCTGCTTGTCACTCATAAGAACCTCCCTCGATGATGGCCGTGCTTGAGCTATCCCTCACTCGACTGAGCTCGCTGACTGTCTGCTACAGTCTGTGTCGAGTAGCACGGCGCTCGTCGGCTGCAGTGTAACGGTGGGCACCGGTGGTGCGGGCTGTCCTGTCAAAGGCACGTACCTGGCACCCCGAAGAGTATAGATCTGATCCTCCTGGAATGTCAATGGCTGGGTGTCGACATGCCACATACCACGTAGCAGCAATTGGGTCCCTTGCTGCAAACCTGGCACCTGATCGACATCGATCAGGCCGTTCGGGCTTTTGTCAACAGTGGTGTATACCCAAACGCTCTGGGCCCAACTACCGCTTTGAACAACCAGCGTCCACGCTGGCTGCCACCAGGCCCACCATAGGCTGCCCCGCTCGATCAGCTGGGCTGCGACGGTCGCCTGACCTTCTTGCTGTGTTCCATATACGCGCGTCGGGTGCCCTTCCAGATCGATATCCTCTTCGCTGGGTTCGTCATAGGTGACCAAATACTCTGTGCCAGCCATGTCGATCCGGAAGCTGCATCCGTGCCGTTCGCAACTCCACTCGCGTGCAACTCCCACTAGCAGCACACCACGTGTGGCAGGCCAGAGCTGGCGGCTTCCCAAGGCTGCAGGATCCGGCAGGCCACCGTGCCCGGCGATCATCTGAGACGAGTCGGCATAGCCCAGGTAAAGGGCAACTTGGTCGATGGTCCTTCCGGCCATCCTGTCATCCTCGAGCGGCGCTGGCAGTGGGGCCGCCATAGGATTGCCCGTCAGCTTCTGCATGAGCGCTGGTATGAGAACGACAGCCGCGAGCAGGCAGAGCACAAGCGATGCTCCTGCCCCTCCGAGCATCCAGGGGCGAAGCCTTTGCCTGGATGGCGGCGCAGATGGGCGAGACCCCGGCTCCCGGCTCTCTTGTTCGGGTACTGGCTGAGTTTTCTCTAGCGCAGGAGGGGCCACAGGCGCTAGTCGTATCACAAGGGCAGAAGCGTTGTCAGTGCCACCCTTGGCACCTGCTTGAGTCACTAGCTGAACGGCAGCGCGCGATGGCGGCAGGGAGCGAATGGTGCGCGCGATCTGGTCTCCACTAAGAGGACCATGTACGCCATCGGTACACAGGAGAATGGCATCACCGGCGACCAACTCGCCCTCGAATAGGTCAGTCTTAACACTCTGGCGCCTGCCCAGGGCGCGTGTGATTAGATTGCGTTGTGGGTGCTTTTGTGCCTGTTCTGGCGTCAGCATGCCTGCATCGAGCTGCTCCTGTACCCAACTGTGATCGTGCGTGATCTGGGTGAAGGTATCTCTGTTGATCTGGTACGCCCGGCTATCGCCGACGTTGGCGACGTATACCCTGGTGCCGCGAATCACGGCTGCCACGAGTGTCGTACCCATGCCCGACTTGGATGCTTCAGTCGATGCGCGCGCGAGTACCCGTCTGTTAGCGGCGCTGATCGCCCGAATCAGGCCTACACCGGGATCGGGCGAGGTGTCGGCGTAGTATTCTTCCGTGACCCGTCCCACGGCCTCCTTGCTTGCCACCTCGCCGGCAAGGTACCCACCCATACCATCAGCCACGACAAAGAGGGCTCCCTTCGCACGCATCTGGTCTGGATTCGAAGGCAGGTAGTAGTCTACATAATCTTCGTTGAGCTCGCGGCTCGGACCCGTTTCGCTGCTTGCACCGACCTCAAGGTGCAGGGTGATCTGCTCTGCTCCCTGGGGCACGGCGGTCCGCACCTTCCGATCCTGTCGTGTCATCGAATCCTTTCTCGGTTTGCGCCTTCACTCTGGACCCGGGATCTTGCTATCCGGCAGGCGCCTCGGACTGAGCCGCCCGTCATGCCTGTCCGAACCTCTGGCCCGCGGCGGCTGCATCTGGCTGGGACCGCGAGTCAGGCAGAGTCGCCTGGAGGGCGACGGGGCCTATTCTCAGTTCGTCTCCCGGCTTGAGCGCGTAGGACCTTCTCGCTGCGATGCGCGTGCCATTGACACATGTCCCATTCGTGCTTCCCATGTCCACAATGGTGCATCGCCTCTGACTACACTGAATCTGGGCATGACGTCTGGACACCTGGCGGTAGGGCAGCACAATGTCGTTTCCGGCATCGCGACCGATTGTGACGGTCCCCGGATGAACGGAGAACCTGCGACCATCCCCGCTCACCAGGAGGAGCACAGCCGGGGGCAGTAACGAATCGGTTGTGATGATCATGTCCGCGTTCTTGCCCGGTGCTGTGGCGCTGGCCAGTGCTTGTGCAAACTCGCCTGCGGTGCCAAATCGCTTGTCCGCCTCTTTGGCAAGTGCTCGCAGCACGACTCGTTCCACAGCTGGTGCGATCCTTGGATTGCGCTGCGAAAGCGGGGGCGGCGCCTTGTAGATGAGGCAGTGCAGAGTCTCATAGGGAGTCGTCCCGGTGAAAGGAGTCTCCCCCACCAGCATCTCGTAGACGACGACGCCTAGCGAATACACGTCAGCGCGCGAATCCAGTTCCCGCCCCATGGCCTGCTCGGGCGACATGTAGCGCAGGGTACCCATGGTGGTACCCTCGCCAGTGATCTTGCTGCCGCTTGCGGCCTTGACCAGGCCAAAGTCGGTCAGGGTGACGTGGTTGTCGGCGCGGATGATGATATTCGCTGGCTTGACGTCTCGGTGTATCAGACCCTGCTCGTGGGCATAGTCCAGCGCTCCGGCCAGCTGCCCCAGAATCTGCAGGACCCTTGAGCTGGGTAGCGGGCCAGTGTTCTGGATCTCGCGGTGCAGGGTCAAGCCGTCCAGATACTCCATGACAATGTACTGGAATCGCTCGTGCGAGCCAACGTCATAGATGACAACGATGTTCGGATGTCTGAGGTTTGCGGCTGTGATTGCCTCGCGCCGAAATCGTTCAGTGAACTGCTTGTTGGCTGCAATCTGCGGGAGTAGGACTTTGAGAGCCACCGTTCGCTGCAGGATGGAATCATGGGCCTTGTACACGATGGCCATGCCACCGCGCCCACGCTCCTCCAGGATCTGAAACCTTCCCCAGGCCTTGCCTGCCAGTTCGTTCATGGCTCTTGTGTCCGTGCCGAAAGCGCTTGCCCAATCATACGGTGCGTTTCATCGATCTGTGCCCAGGGTTCGTCAAACTCGATGGTGGTGAAGTGACCCCGCTGGCGTCGAGCAAGCAGATCGAGCGGAAGAAGACCATCCCAGGAGTAGGCCAACTGAGGGAACCCTCCACGTCCCACGGTGCGAATACTGGTCACCCCGGCAGTGCCGAGGGCATCCGCATAGGCGAGCAATCGCGGAGCAATGCCCTCTGTGTCAGGATCGCCCAGGGCGATGCTCATCGATTGCAGGTGGCGCTTGCCCACCTGTTGCAGGAAGCGGACCGGCACCTCCATTACGTCGCGGACCGGCACGATGGCCACAGTGCGGCCCTGGCAGGCATTGACCAGCTCTCTAAACTGCTCCCCGCTCAGCTCCCTCCGATCCAATACGACCAGGAAGTCATCGTCATACCCGGATAGGACCTGGACCGGGTTGCTCACGGCAACAGCCTGGTATTGGTCAAACAGGTTGTGGATCTGGCGCCTTTTCCTGACCGCCTTGGGCATTGCCTGGTCCAGTTCTCTCAGGGATCTGACGACGGCCCGTCCATAGTCCTCGGCAGAGTGATGCGCAGAGTCTCTATCTTCTTCCACAAAGTGCACGCGCGACGACAGGCAACCCTGTTGGTTCCAGAGGGCCACGTCCAGCGAAGCCAGACGGGCCACGGCATCCATCAAAGCAGCGTCACCCGCTGGCATCTGGCGCCCGCGCTCCAGGCATTCACGGCCGATGGTGGAAAAGCTGACCTTGTGGCCGTGCGCGTGGAAGCGGATGGGGTGAGTGCCCGTAGATACCCGCCTGACGATGCTGCCTAGATCCTCAATAGTCTCGTCACTGGCAGCGGCGACTACCAGGTCAGCCTGGGCTAGTAGAAAGTCCTGCAGGGTCGAGTCTTCGTGATCCCAGATCGTCACCAGCGTCGTGTCCAGCAGTTTTGGGTCGATCAGTTCGAGTGTCGACAGCACCATCGCCGTGAAGATGGGCTCTCGCCGCGAGTTTCGAATCAGGATCACGGGTAGGCGGTCGCCAGCGCCTGCTGAAGCTGCCAGTCCAAGCAGCGCCAGCAGTAGGCCAGTGCCGGGAACATTACCCGCGGCATACCCAAGCATCAAGCTGGAGGGCTGCCGAACCGTCCGGATACTGCGGCGCCGGTAGCCGTCAAAGCGGAGCAATGCCTGCGCTACCAGGCGTGACGCGGAGCCCTCCGCAAAGAAGCGCACCCGGCCCGGCAAGCCATCCAAGGGAACGAATGCCTCCTTGGCCGAGTTGGTGAGCTGGCAGGATGCAGCCCGCTGCAGGTCCTCAACAGAGATCAGTTCCAACAGGCTCAGAGCAACGCGGAGCATGCCCACCGAATGTCCCGTGCAGATCTCCAGCGCCACCAAGGCGTCATGCCAGAGCGGTCCTTCTGCTCCTACCGAGAGACCCTGCATGCGACTCATGGCCTTGGGCAGGCGTTCGGCCCAGTTCACCTCCTGGAGGCCCTCCCTGTTTCTCCGCAAGATTTC
>JBFFCR010000298.1:0-5368 GCA_041559855.1 Anaerolineae bacterium
CAAGGCCGGGGCTCGTGTGGATCGCGCCCAGGTTTCCCTGGCGCTGGACAGCTTGGTTGAGCGGGGGATCCTGGAGCGGCTGGGTGCGCTGAGCTACCGCTTCCAAGTCGCCTTGCTCCGTGACTGGCTGAGCGAGCGAGTCGATCTGTTGCAGGTGGTCCGCAGTACGCGATGGGATGCGGTCCGATCTCCGGCTGCGGGGGCAGCTCGGCAGGTGCCCAAGCTTCCCCCACGGAGAGGCGGGCGGGCAAAGCCGACAAGCCGCGACAGGCGGAAGCCCGATGAATCTGCGCAAGGTCATGCGACTCCACGCGCTGTCTGGCAAAGATGGATGTGGCCTGCAATAATGGGCACGGCGCTGGTGGCGGTTCTGGTCGTTCTTGGGCTGGCGCTTGCCGGACCCCCGACGAGTCCTGCCACCCCTGTTGTGGAGGAGACAGTCCCTGTGGCGACCCGCCCGACGTCGGCGGCGGTCACCGCGCTGCCCACTGGAGCCGGGTTAGCCGCCAGTGCTTCCTCTCCCACGACGGGAGCTACGATGACTCCGTCCCAACTGGCAACGCCTTCGCCGACTCCACCCCTGATTGTGGCCCGCTCGGTGCCATCGATCGCATATCAGTCCAAGGAGCCCGGGGATTCGGAATGGTATGTGCATGTCATGAACAGCGACGGCAGTGATAGGGCCCGCCTGGCAGCTGGCCAATCTGCGTTCTTATCGGCGCCGTCCTGGTCGCCCGATGGCTCAAAGCTGGTATTTGTCTCCGACGTGGAAGGCCAGTCTGACATCTGGGTCATTGATGTTGATGGTAGCAACAAGGTGAACCTGACCGAGGATGAAGCGGCAGATCACTCGCCGTCGTGGTCGCCAGATGGGCACTGGATCGCGTTCGCATCGTTGCGCGACTCGCCTTACTGGTGGGAGCTGTATGTGATGCGCCCGGATGGCACAGACGTAACGCGCTTGACATGGTGGGAGGATGCTTCGGACCTGTCACCTACCTGGTCACCGGATGGGACGAAACTGGCCTTTTCGTCCAAGCGCGACGGGAACTGGGAGATCTATACGATGGATCGGGATGGCGGCAACCTGGCGCGGCTGACGAACGATCCGGCAGATGATACGGATCCGGCCTGGGCGCCCGACGGGAGTAGAATTGCCTTTGTCAGCACGCGCGATGGCTATCCTGAGATCTATGTGATGTCGATCACTGGCGGGCAGGCGTCAAACATCAGCAATGCTCCCTATTCCAGCGAACATGGGCCCACCTGGTCACCGGACGGGGGACGCCTTGCTTTCTACTCGGATCGCGATGGCAGCTGGAACATCCATGTGATGGCCTCGGATGGTTCCGACGTGATTCGGCTGACAGGTGGGCAGAGCAACGACCAGGTCCCTGCCTGGCGACCGTGATGCTCTGGCGAACTCTCTTGGCTGAGACTAGCCGCGGGGACAGGACTAGAAATCGCTCAAGGGAGATCACAGTCCTCGGTTGTGTTTTGAAACCATCCCCGCTCCAAGCCCGCTGATTCGAAGGCTTCCAGCGCTGACAGGTATTCATCTGAGGTCACCTTGCGACCCAACGTCGGGTCGCCGATGGCACGGTGCGCGGGAAAGTACTGATCCATGAGACTGACATGAACCTTGGGTGACAGTTCGTGAGCAAGCCAGTTGAGCACCTGGGCAGTTCCCGCAAGACCCTCAGGGAGGACCATGTGGCGCACGATCATGCCGCGGACGGCGAGCCCGTCCGAGTTGAGCGTTAGTTCGTGGCCTACCTGGCGGTACATCTCGCGCAGCGCTGCACGGTTGTTGGGAACGTAGTTGTGAAAGCCAGACAGGCGACGTGCGGTTGAGTCGTCGGCGTATTTGGCGTCTGGGAGCCAAACGTCTATGATGCCATCCAGCAGGCCCAGCGTGGTCTCGCGCTCGTAGCCGCTTGTATTGTAGACGAGAGGCAGGTGCAGTCCCGCTCTGACGGCGTAGACAAGGGCGGCCAGGATCTGGGGCACGAAATGCGTGGGCGTGACAAAGTTGATGTTGTGCGCTCCCCTCTGCTGTAACTCCAACATCATGCCTGCGAGGCGTTCCGCGGTAACTACGGCGCCGTATCCTAGTTGGCTGATTGGGTAGTTCTGGCAGAAACGGCAGCGAGCCGTGCATCCGGAGAAGAAAATCGTCCCCGAACCGCGTGTGCCGCTGATGGGGGGCTCCTCCCAAGGGTGGATATTCCAGCTTGCGACCTTGGGCGAGCAGCCCATGCGGCAGAGTCCTTGCTCGCCAGCAAGGCGGTTTGCTTTGCAGCGATGCGGGCACAACTCACAGGACTCCAGAGCAGCCTGGGCGGCTTTTGCGCGCCGCTCGAGTTCTCCGGTCCGATATAGCTCGAGATAACCGTGCCCGGTCGTTGCATCGCTGACGGGTGACAATTGCTGCTCTGCTTCCATTGTTGAAATTGGGCGAAACTAGCCAGAGGTAGGGTCAGCTGGGCAAGTGGATTGCCGCTCCACGAGCAGCCAGCGCGGCCTCACGGATGGCCTCGCCCAGGGTAGGATGCCCGTGCACTGTCTTGGCCAAGTCCTCTGTCGTTGCGTCGAGTGCCAGGGCTAGACCTCCTTCATGGATGAGGTCACTGGCGTGAGGGGCAATGATGTGCAGCCCCAGCAGTTCGCCAGAGCGACCCTTGCTGATCACTTTGATGAACCCCGAGTTATCGCCGTAGGTGAGGGCCTTGCCGCTGGCAAGGAGCGGAAAGCGACCTACTCGGATCTCCGGGTGCGTCTGGCGTGCCTGCTCTTCGGTCAGACCGACGCTGGCGACTTCAGGATCGGTATAGACACAGGCAGGGACTGTCTTGAGGCTGAGCGAGTTTCCATGACCTAGCGCATTCTCCACGGCTACTTCGCCACCCAGACTCGCGACGTGCGCCAACTGCATCCCGCCGGTCACGTCGCCAATGGCGTAGATGCCGGGCATGTTGGTCTCCATTCGCTGGTCCACGGGGATGCCAGTCCTTTCGACGCGCACCCCAACAGCCTCCAGTCCGAGATCCTCGAGATTCGGGCGTCGCCCGACAGCAACCAGCACAAGATCCGCCTCAATGGCGAGTTCGCCGTTCTCCGTGGCGACTGTGGCTAGCAGTCCGTTTCCCACTTCATCCAGGCGTGTGACACGGCTGGACAGATATGTCTTCACTCGCCGCCGGTGCAGGTTTCGCTCAACCGTCGGGCCGAGTTCAGCGTCCATAAGCGGTAGCAGGCGGTCGAGCATCTCGACAATGGTCACCCGGACCCCAAACGCATCAAAGATGTCGGCAAACTCTACGCCGATGACACCCCCGCCGATTATGAGTAATCGCGCAGGCAGCTCTTGGAGAGACAATGCGGCGGTCGAGTCAATGACGCCGGGCAGATTCGAGCCTGGCAGCGGCAGCTGGGCAGGCCGGGAGCCAGTGGCGAGGATGATGTGCTGGGCTTGCAGCCTACGGAGGCCTTCCGGGGTCACCACCTCGACGGTGTTTGGATCGACGAGTCGCCCGCGACCCTCTACCACTTGGACCTCTGCTGCGCGAAGAAGGGCAACCACACCGCTGACGAGTCGCCTTACAATGCGCTCTTTGCGTTTAAGGATTGCGGGCCAATCGGGTTCGACGGTGCCGGTCAGTCGCAGTCCGTAGTTCTTGGCATTCTGAGCAGTGCGGAGGACCTCTGCACTCCGCAAGAGCGCTTTGGTGGGGATGCAGCCTACATTTAGGCAGACGCCGCCGACGGCATTGTCTTCGATCATGGTGACTCGTGCGCCGAGTTGGGCGGCTCGCAGAGCCGCAACATAGCCGCCAGGTCCAGCTCCCAGGATGGCGATTTGAGTCTGCATGGTCACGATGTCTTTCCGCTGATTCTCACCTGTTTCTCAATCCATGGATAGGTCCGGGCGATACCGTCTCTGAGAAAGTGCTTGGCCCGCCAGCCGGTGGAATAGATGCGGTGGTTGCTAAAGTTCCGGGACTGTACACCGACCGGGCCAGGGATGTGGTTTAGCCGGATCCGCTTGCCCGCAACCTCCGCAATGGTTGAGGCAAGCTGGTCTACGGTCACGTACTCAGGGCACCCGATGTTCACTGGGCCGACGAGATCGGAATGCATCAACATGTAGATACCTTCCACCATGTCGTCAACATAGGTGTAAGAGCGTATTGCGGAACCGTCGCCCCAGACTTCGATTGAGCCGCCATCCTCGGCTTCGGCAACCTTGCGGCAGAGGGCAGCAGGGGCCTTTTCGCGACCGCCGGTCCAGGTGCCCTCGGGTCCATAGCAGTTCTGGAATCGTGCAATGCGGACGGCCATGCCTCGGTTGCGCTCATAGGCCATGGCTACACGCTCGGCGTACAACTTTTCCCAGCCGTACTCGTTGTCCGGATTGGCCGGGATGGCTTGCGCTTCGGTCATCTCGGGCTCGCCTGGCTTCATGTCGCGGTAGACGCATACGGACGACGAGAAGAAGTAGCGGGGCACACCCATTCTCCACGCGTTGTGAGTCATGTGGATGTTGATGAGGGCACTGTTGCGCATGATCTCACATTCAGCGGTGGAGATAAAGCCCATCCCTCCCATGTCGGCGGCGAGTTGATAGACCTCATCGAATGAACCGCCTGGCAGGGTAAGGGCGGCTTGGCAGTTCTGCTCTTGCCTTAGATCCAGTAGCATGAAATCGTCCGCCTGGGTCGGCGCGAATTCGTGCTGCTTGATGTCCACACCTCGAACCCAGTATCCGTCTGCTTTCAGTCGCTTGATCAAGTGCCCGCCGATGAAACCGCCGGCTCCGCAAACCAATGCTTTTGCTGCCATAGTGCCTCTCTTGAGTATGATGGGGTGTATCCGAGGAATTGATTGGTGCCCTGGGCGCTGGAGGTGCATGGGCTTCCGGTTCGCGCCTGGCGGATACCCCGGTTCGATAGCGTACGAATGTTATGAGGTTCCAAGCAAGTTCTTTGCCACGCGGGTGGCGCTGCTGGCGTCCGATGCGAAACCATCGGCGCCAATCTGATCCGCGAACACCTGGGTGACAGGAGCGCCGCCAACGAGCACTTTGACTTTGTCACGCAGACCGGCTTCTGTCAGAGCCTCGACAGTAGTGGCCATTGCCGGCATGGTCGTGGTCAGCAATGCGGACATGCCTACGATGTCAGCGCCATGCTCGCGAATGGCTTGAACAAACGTGGCTGCAGAGACGTCGGTGCCCAGATCTATGACTTCAAAGCCTGCACCTTCCATAATCATGCCCACCAGGTTCTTTCCAATGTCGTGCAGATCTCCGGACACTGTGCCGAGGATGACCTTGCCAGATGAACTGATCTCGTCTTCGGCGAGATGG
>JBFFCR010000299.1:0-5349 GCA_041559855.1 Anaerolineae bacterium
GCTTGAGCTTTGGTTGTCTCTATTACCCCCATGCAATCCTCCGTGCCTTTGGCACCAGGTTTGTCCTGAAAGCTGAGTGCCTATACCCCCTGGGGGTATCTGGGGCAGATTATAGCACCGTCTCGGGCGGTCGTCAAGTGAAGGCTCCCTCTTGGCGGTTTCCGTGGCTCTGCAGGTGCGAGCCAGGCTCGACGGCGGTTGCTGTCGTCGTCCTCTCGCATGCTAGTCTTTCCCTAGCTCCCGCACCCGCGTCCAGAGGTTGGTCACAAAGAGCACTGCAGCTGCCAGCAGGAGCAACCCCGATAGATTCGCCAGGTTGTTGAGAGCGTCGATACCGGTCCAGCTACACAGTGGCTCGAACAGCGCTTGCAGCAGGATGCCGACATTGAGGCAGGTCAGCGCTGCCCAAAACGGACGCTCGCTGCCGCGCAGGGCTTGACCGCGCCGCACGGGGAGGAGCACATCCTTCTGGTACCCGATGGGCAGTGGCGGCAGCAGCCACCATGCTACGCCGACAATGAGTTGGGTCAGCCAGCCCAATACCAGGAACTGGACGTGGGCGACGCGCAGGGCAGAGACTGCCGGCCCCAACGGCAGCCCACGGTTAATGAGCATGATGGCCCACAATACGGCGCCCAATGCCAGGTAGAGGAACGACGCCTTCACAGATGCCTGGGATGTCAGTGGCATGATCTGCTCCTTAGAGTTCCATCGGGCGAACCCGGCCCCAGATGATCCAGGCAAAGCCGGCGACCGCCAGCGCTTGCAGTGCACCCGACAGGGCGAGCAGAGCTGCCAGCCATGGCTGCGGGCCCATCAGGTAGAAAGGCTCAAACAGAACGCGCAGAGCCAGGCCGGCGTTCAGGCTGATGAGCACGAACCAGGCCAGCGCATCTGAGCCGCGAGGGCGGGAATCCTGCTCCTTCAGGAACCGCGGAAAGATCCAGTAGGCGACGCCAATGGCAAGCTGCGTGATCCAGCCCACCAGCAATAGGTGCAACTGGCTCGTGTCGATCACCCTCAGCCAGCGACTGAAGGCGAGCCAACGGTCCAGCATCATCAGCGCCCCCAGCAGAAAGGCTACAACAAAGTAGACAAAGGCAGCCTTGACAAAGGTGCGGGCCATAGGTGGCATGGTATCTCCGTACTTGTCTCCGGTCGGGCAATCCGGTCTCTTGAGCGAGAATCCCCGAGCGCGAGCGAGTTGGTTCTTGTCGTCTATTGGTCTGCCCACTGCTCACTCGCTAAGGGACCGCGCCCATTATATCCTCTATGTTTTGGCGTGTCAACCAGTAGCATCGATCTCTGCGGGCAAGCGCATCTGGACTGAATCCCAGATGAGACGCCCTGAGTTCATTACTACAGGCGCTGAAATCGAAAGAAACCCCTCGTTGATGCAATGCCCTCCTCATCGAGAAAAGTGCGTCGCACCTCTTGCAGGCCTGATGCGTTCACCCGGCTGATCTCTGGGGACACGCACTCTGCTTTCCATCCCTTCCTGACGCGCCCGCCCCTGTGGATTGTTCCGATGGTCGATCTGTGATATACTCTCCTGGTCGCAAGGTGGCAGGAGGTAGATGCATGGAAGTGCAGGGTTCCAGACCGCGATCGTTTCGCGTCAAGACGGTGCGCGGAGAGCCGTACTCTATTGGTGGGCGCGTGCTGATCCCCGTTGCTCGCGTCATCTCGTTTGGCAAGGCCAGCGGCATGGTAGGTTCCTCGCAGGTCAGTGGGCGGGGCGGTGGGTTTGCCTGGGTCAAGCCGTTGGCTGTGCTGGAAGTGACGCCTACCGGCGAGCATCGGATTCCGCTACACGACAGCACGGCGGCAGCCGTCCGCGGTATGCTTGCCGCCGCCATAGTGGTCGCAGTACTCTCGGGCGCCATCCGCCTGTTGGCGCGCCGGATGCGCCAGGACAGCCTGGTGGGCTGAGCCACTGGGCCGGGTTGGCATGGGAGGACAAAACCTTACGCGGCGACGCCACGCGTGTGCGGTGTCGCAGCCATGTGCAGCAACAATAAGGAGCCAAGCATGTCTTTGAACAAGTTGTTCGAGTCAATTGAGCAGGCCCGTGATGCGGCCAACTGGAAGTCCGCCTTTGGAGAGCCCCAAGTCGTCGACGACCGCACCATAATCCCGGTGGCCCAGGTGGGCTATGGCTTTGGGTTGGGGTTTGGCAGCGGTGGGCCGGCGCCTGAGGACGAGGATACCTCCGGTGCAGGGGGCGAGGGCGCCGGCGGTGGCGGCGGCGCGTCAGCCAAGCCCTGCGGAGCCATTGTGGTCACGCCAGACACCGTCTACTTTGAAGACGCCAGGGATGATAACAAGGTCGCGATAGCGGGCATTCTCTTCTCGGCATTCGCGACCTATCAGGTGGCCAAGACGCTGCGAGCGCTATTCGGTCGACAGTGAGACATCCTCTCGAGTCAGAATCTGCATGCTGAAGCAACTCATCCATAACGGGGTAATTGTCCCCGAGCCCCCGCCAGCGACGGGGATGGTACTCAGGATCATGGGGAAGCCGGTGGCGCTCACGCCCAAGCAGGAGGAGATGGCCATAGCGTGGGCGAAGAAGCAGGGCACTCCCTATATTGAGGACCGAACGTTCGTACGGAACTTTCTGGAAGACTTTTGTCAGGAACTGGGCCTCAATTCCAGTCTCTCGTTGGACGATGTGGACTTTGCTCCTGCCATTCAGCTCGTCCAGCGCGAGCGAGAAGCCCGGGAGCGGATGACCAGAGAGGAGCGCAAAGAGCTCGCAGCGGAGCGCAAGACGGAGCGCGAGACCCTCCGCGAAAAGTACGGATTCGCCAAGGTAGATGGCGAGCGGACCGAGCTGGCCAACTATGTAGTGGAGCCGAGTGGCATCTTTATGGGACGGGGCCGGCATCCCCTCCGCGGGCGATGGAAGGAGGGAGCCAAACAGGCCGATATCACGCTAAATCTCAGCCCCGATGCCCCTGTGCCGCCTGGCGAGTGGGCAGAGATCGAGTGGCAGCCCGAGTCTCTGTGGGTGGCGCGCTGGAAGGACAAACTCTCTGGCAAGCTCAAGTACGTTTGGTTGGGCGACACGGCCTCGGTCAAGCAGGCCCGCGAGGCTGCAAAGTTCGACACAGTGCATGAGCTACACGCGCACCTGGATGCGGTGCGGGAGCAGATCAATCGCGATCTGATCCGTGAGGACGCCAAGGTGCGCATGATCGCCACGGCATGTTACCTGATCGATGCCCTCTGCCTGCGCGTGGGCGACGAAAAGGACCCCGAGGAAGCGGACACGGTTGGTGCAACAACGTTGCGTCCCGAGCACGTCACTTTACATCCTGAAGGCGGTGCCGAGTTTAGATTCCTGGGAAAGGACTCGGTACTGTGGCATAAGAAGTTGGAGCTGCCTGAGACGGTGCGGACGAACCTCAGCGAGCTGATCGCCAACGCACGGCCCTCGGCTAGTAGCGTGAACAGCGACAAGAGCCACCCCACCCGCGACAAGCCCCAGCTCTTTCCTGACATCAGCAGCCGCGACGTGAATGCCTATCTATCCGACATCCTACCGGTGCTGACCGCCAAGGTGTTCCGTACCCATCATGCCACGATGGCCGTCAGGGAGGTACTTGAAAGCTCCGGCGTCGAGTCTGGCGATCCATCATATCTCAAGTGGGAGACAGCCAGCCTGGCGAACCTGGAGGCGGCTGTCCTCTGCAATCACACCAAGAAGGCGCCTGCCAGCTGGCCTCGCAGCCGCGAACGGTACAAAGAGCGCCGAAAGAAAGCGGCGGAGAGAGTAGTAGCCTATCAGGAGCGGCTCAAGACAGAGCGGGAAGCCCTGTCTTCGTTGCGCGCGGAAGCCCGTGAGAAGCGGCAGGCTGCGAGCTCTGCCACCAAGCAGAAGGTCAGGGCGCGCTACCAGAAACGGATTGCGACTGCTGGGCGCAGGGTCGAGCGGACCAAAGAGCTGTTGGCCAAAGCCAGGAACTCCCACGACAAGATCAAAGCTCAGGCCAACATAGCCAATAGAAAGCGCACCTGGAACCTGGGCACAAGCCTAAAGTCGTATATCGACCCGCGCGTGTATCACGATTGGGGCCAGCGCATTGACTATGACGTCCTGGAAGACTACTACCCCAAAGCATTGCGGCGCAAATTCGCTTGGGTGAAGCGCAAGGCGCACCACGAACCCCCGCGGGAAGACGAGGATCAAGGCGAGTCAGGGGAGACGCCTCAGGATCTGTAGGCGGTCTTGTTACGCTTTCAGGACGTTTCGATTCTCTCGGCAAGGAGACTGACCATGGCAACCGAGCGCCCAAAACTGATGATTCCCGGGCCTGTGGACGTGGATGAGGACGTCCTGGCAGCGATGTCCGAGCCGGTGCGCCCGCACTATGGGGACGAGTGGCTGGAGATCAACCATGAGGTCATCGCGTACCTGAAGCAGATCTTTGGCACGCAAAACGACCTATTCATGATGGCCGGGCCTGGAAGTGCCGCGCTCGACGCCGCTTTGGGGAGCCTCATGCAGAGCGGCGACAAGGTACTCGTGGCGCAGAACGGGTTCTTTGGCGAGCGGTTTGTGAGCCTTGCGCGCGCCTATGGCCTGGAGGCACGATCTGTGACGGCGCCCTTGGGACATCCTATCGAGCCCGAGGCCATCCGCCGGGTGCTTGCTGCGGACCCCGAGGTGCAGGCGGTTGCTGTCGTCCACCTCGAGACCTCAACTGCGGTTCTCAACCCGGTGGAGGGGATTGCTGCCGCTGCCCGCGACTTTGGGGTGCCGGTCATCGTGGATGCTGTGTCCTCATTGGGCGGCGTGCCATTGTTGGTTGATGAATGGGGCGTCGATGTCTGTGTGTCGGTTGCCAACAAGTGCCTGGCTTGCCCCGCCGGGATCGCGCCGATCTCGGTGAGCCAGCGGGCGTGGGACCAGATTGAGCGCAAGGGCCCGCGGGATCATGGCTGGTATCTGAATCTGGAGACGTGGAAGGACTATGCCGACCGCTGGGGATTCTGGCACCCCACCCCCACGACAATGCCTACAAATGTCATCTATGCGCTGTTGGTGCGTCTCAGGCGTATCATGGAGCAGGGACTGGCCGAGTATTACCAGCGTCACGTGCAGGCGGCGCAGGGCGTGCGCGCAGGGCTGCGGCGCCTTGGATTCGAGACCTTTACGGCTGATGAGTACTCGTCGCCCCTGCTCACGGCTGTTTGGGGCTTGTCCGGCATGGATGTGGAAGACATGCGGCGTTACCTCGCCGAGGAGTGGCAGATCATGGTCTCGGGAGGGCTGGACAAGTACAGGGGCAGGATCTTCCGCGTTGGCCATATGGGCAAGGCCTCCTCTCAGGAGTACGTGGA
>JBFFCR010000300.1:0-5310 GCA_041559855.1 Anaerolineae bacterium
AGGGCATCCTTGAGGATGCCCAGGGCAACCTCTGGTTGAGTACCAGCCATGGGCTTTCCAGGTTCGATCCGCGCACAGAGACCTTCCGGAACTATGACACGGGTGATGGTTTGCAGGCCGCAGAGTTCTTGTACGGTGCCGACTATCAGAACGCAGATGGGGAGATGTACTTTGGGGGTGTGAATGGATTCAATGCCTTTCACCCTGAGGAGATCCGCGACCTGCCCTACATCCCACCAATTGCGCTCACCTCTTTGTCTCAAGGAGGCGTAGCCGTAGAGGCAGGGAAGGCCGTCGAGAGTATCACCGAAGCAACGTTCCGCTGGCCGAACAACTTTTTCGAGTTCGAATTCGCGGCGCTGAGCTACTCCCAGCCCGAGAAGAATCAGTACGCCTACATGCTCGAAGGATTCCGCGACGAGACCTGGAATTACATAGGAACCAAGCGCTTCGGAAGATACACGAACCTCCCCGGGGGCACCTATACCCTGAGGCTCAAAGGCTCCAACAGTGACGGCGTCTGGAATGAGGAAGGCGTCTCGCTGAGCATCACCATCGTGCCGCCCTTCTGGGAAACCTGGTGGTTCAGAGGGCTTGCGATCGGTCTGTTGGCACTGCTCGGGTTTGCCGTCTATTGGCAGCGGGTCAGGGGCATCCGGGCGCGGAGTCTGGAACTGGAGAGACAGGTGACCACTCGAACGAGGGAATTGGCCACCCTCAACACCATTGCCGGAGTCGTCAGCAGGTCACTGGACACCGAGCAGATCCTCACCGATGCTCTGAACAAAACCTTGGAGGTCACCGCACTCGAAGCGGGCGGGATCTACCTCCTGGAGGACAGCGCCTCCTGCGGCACAGAAGAGGGTATTCTCAGGATTTTCGCCCACAAAGGTCTGGATGAAGAGTTGGTGGAGGGGATCGACAACGTGGTGGTTGGGGAGGGCTTCTCAGGGCGTGTAGTCCAGACCGGCAAACCCATGGTTGTAGGTGATCTAGCCACCGATCCCCGCCTGACGCGCTCCGCAGTGAAGGAAGCCGGTTTCCGCTCTGTGGCCATTGCTCCCCTGATCTCGCGAGCCACCGTGTGCGGAACTCTGTTCGTGATGACCCGGGGCAGAACCCAGTTTTCCCAGCAGGATCTTGCGCTGCTGTCCTCAATCGGTGTCCAGATCGGTGTAGCAATCGAGAACGCCCGTCTCTTTGCCGCCGAGCAGCTACGAGCAGACCAGTTCCGCCTGATAAACGAAGTGGGCCGCCAGCTCACCCTGATCCACGATCTCGACGAGATATTCGGCCAGGTGACCAGCATGATCCAGAAGGCCTTTGGCTATTACCATGTCGCCATCGGCATGATCGAGGGCGACGAAGTGATCTATCGCGTCGGCGCGGGCGAGCTCTGGGATGATCCGGCGTTCCGCTTCAAACCGGCGCGCCTCAAGATAGGCGATGAAGGATTGTCCGGCTGGGTGGCCTCCACCGGTGAATCCCTTCTGGTCCCCGATGTGAGCACCGACGCTCGCTACGTTTGGATGGTCCGCAGCAAGACCCGGTCAGAGCTCGTGATACCGCTCAAGATAAAGGGAGAGGTGATCGGCGTACTCGACGTACAGAGCGATCGCGTCAACGCCTTTGACGAGACCGATCTCTCCGTCCTCCAATCGCTGGCCCACCAGGTCAGTGCCGCCGTGGAGAATGTTCAGTTGTACGAGCAGGGCCAACGGACGGCGGTGATGGAAGAGCGCAGCCGTCTGGCCCGCGACCTGCACGACGCCGTCACCCAGACCCTCTTCTCGGCCAGCCTCATCGCCGAGGCCGTGCCCGCCTCCTGGGAAGTGGATCAGCAGGAAGGGCGGCAGCTTCTCGGCGAGCTACAACAGCTGACCCGGGGTGCTCTGGCTGAAATGCGCACGCTGCTGCTAGAACTGCGGCCTGCCGCCCTGATGGAGACGAGTCTGAGCGACCTACTCCACCAACTGGGCGAGGCAGCATCGGGAAGGGCGGGGCTGGATATCACACTCGAGGTGTCAGGGGACTGCGTCCTGCCCCCCGATGTGCATGTTGCCCTCTACCGCATCTCCCAGGAGGCTTTGAACAACATAGTCAAACACGCCCGCGCCAGTCGAGCAGAAGTGCACCTCCGCTGTGTCGCTGCCTCCGCTGGAGCGGGCCGTCAAGTGGAGTTGCGCATCCGCGACAACGGACGGGGGTTCAAGCCAGGAAGCGCTGCACCCGATCACCTGGGTCTGTCCATTATGCGCGAGCGTGCCGAAGCCATTGGCGCGAACCTGCGGGTCGATACAGGTGCCGGCGATGGCACGCAGGTGAGCCTATCGTGGGCAGAAACTGGGGACGAACACGGGTCTGCGAGCCGGTAGCGGGCTCACATAAGCGCTTGCCGCTGTGCTAGCAGGATCCAAATTGCGATGCACGGCTCCACCAAGAAACCTTCCGCGCCTCGCGTGGCGCGATAGAGCGGAGAGCAGGCATGGGATCAAGCCGGGATGTCGTCATCGTAGGCTGCGGACGGCTTGGATCGCTTCTGGCCAACCGGCTGAGCGGCCTGGGCAGCAGCATAGTAGTCATCGATCGCGATGAACGCGCGTTTGAGAACCTCTCCACAGAATTCAGTGGATTCCAGGTCACCGGCGACGCGGCTGAGCTGGCTGTGTTGCGCCAGGCCAGGACAGACAAGGCCGGATGCGTTCTGGCCATTACCAGCGACGACAATGTCAACGTGATGGTAGCCCAAGTTGCCCGGACCGTCTTTGGCGTGCCGAAAGTCATAGCGCGCGTCAACGACCCGTCGAGGGAGGCAGTCTATCGCGAGTTCGGCATCGAGACGATTTGTCCCACCAATCTTTCGGCAGCCGCCTTTCTCAGTGCGCTGCACGATCCTGCGGAGGCAGGGTAACCATGAGAGTGATCCTGCTTGGCGGCGGCGAGACGGTCGAGACGATCTATTTCCTCGCCAGGCTGTTTGTGCGGCGGGGATACGATGTCACCATTGTGAACCCGTATGCTGCTGAAGCCGAGATGCTGGCCCGGCGGGTCAAGGCAACCGTGCTCCTGGGAGACGGAAGCGATCCAAATATCCTGGAGGAGGCGGGCGCCCGGCAGGCGGACCTGGTTCTATCGCTGACACCCCAGGATCCCGACAACCTCGTGGCCTGCCAGGTCGCCCAGAAACTGTATGGCGTGCCGCGGACGCTTGCTCTGGTCAACGACCCTGAGAACGAGCAGGTCTTTCGCCAGTTGGGGATCACAGAAGTCTTCTCCTCCACCAAGGTCATCGGCAGCCTGATTGAGGGACGGACGGTTTTTGACGAGATCACCCATCTCTTTCCGGCTGACGAGGGACGCCTCTATGTGACAGAGGTGGTTCTGGATGAAAGCGCCCCCGTCATCGGCAAGGCCCTTCAGGAGCTGGATCTACCCGGCGAGAGCCTCGTGGCTGCCATCATTCGGGACGGACAGGTAGTTGTGCCCGGGGGCCAGGACCGGTTGCAGGTTGCCGACCGCCTGATCGTAATCGCGCTCCCCGAGCAGCACGAGCATCTTTTGCGTACCCTGGCTAGCCCGGAGGCATAGCGGTTCTCGTGCGCCACGCAGAATTTCTCCGCCGTCGCTATCGAGCCATCCTGGGCTACACAGGTCTGCTGAGCCTAATTGCCGGCCTGCTGATACTCTCACCGCTCGTCCTGCTCGTCTTCTACCCCCAGGAGCTTGCCCAGGCTTGGGGCTATCTCTTGCCAGGTCTCGCGCTGGGACTGCCAGGGCTGATCCTCTGGCGCTGGCTGACGCCTCGCCCTGCTGCCAGCCTGACCATGCAGGAGGGGGCAGTCATCGTCGTGCTGACATGGTTGCTGGCGACTCTGGCCGGGGCCGTTCCCTTTCTTTTCTCGGGCATGGGCTTCACGCATGGCCTCTTTGAATCGACCAGCGGCTGGACCACAGCCGGCCTGTCAGTGCTGGACCCAAGCCAGGCTTCCCCGCTGCTGCTCTTTTACCGTAGCATCACCCAGTTGGCAGGCGGCGCGGGTCTGGCCATCCTCATGTTGAGCACCCTGACCGGTCCGCTGGGTTCAGGTATCGCCGTCGTCGAGGGCCGGCAAGAGCAGCTCCTGCCGCACGTGCGACGGTCGGCCAGACTGGTCTTGACTATGTATGCCGGCTATAACATCCTTGGCATACTGGCCCTGCGGCTGGCCGGGATGAGCTGGTTCGATGCCGTCAATCACGCCTTTTCTGCCCTATCCACCGGCGGCTTTTCGACACGGGCTCAGTCGATAGCTTTCTGGAACAGCCCGGCCGTCGAAACAGTGATCATCGTATTGATGCTGCTGGGCATGCTCAACTTTCTCACAGCCTATACCCTCCTCCGCGGCAAGTTCAGGGCAGCGGCGCGCAACAGCGAGGTCCGGCAGAGCGCGATTCTGATCCTGCTTGGCGTCCTTGTGCTCGCCCTCGGAGGGTTGGGCGGCCTGTATGCCGGCGCTGGCGAGAGGCTGCGGGTAGCGGTCTTTGCTGCGGTCTCGGCACTGTCGACCACCGGCTTTGCCACCGCGGACTATCGCCTGCTGAGCGGGCTCGGCTGGCTTGTATTAATCGTCTTTATGCTGATCGGCGGAGGAGCCGGATCCACGGCAGGCGGCATCAAGCAATTTCGTATCTACACCCTCTTCAGGGGTCTGCTCTGGGAATTCCGGCGGAGATTGCTGCCACGCCATGCCGTCACCGAGCCGGACGTCTGGCAGGGCGAGCAGAGGCAATTCATCAACGACAGGCAACTTCGCCAGGTCTCCATGTTCGTGTTCCTGTATCTGGTGGTCTTTGCGGCTGGCAGCGGCATTATCGCTGCCCATGGCTACCCCTTGCAGGACAGCCTATTCGAGTTCGCCAGCGCACTGAGTACCGTGGGTGTCTCGGTGGGCATTACCAGCGCCGGTGCACCCTCAGGCGTCCTGTGGGTGGAGATGCTCGCCATGTTCCTGGGGCGGCTCGAGTTCTTTACGATCGTCATCGGCGTGCTCAAGCTGGCCAGTGATCTGCCCGCGATACTTACCGTAGAGCGGAGGCACCCTTGAAGAAAGCAGCCAGAGCACGCGCCTTGAACATCCAGATTGCCCGGCTCAAAAGCCGGGTGGATCGGCTCGAGCGCGCCAGCAATCGCTACTCCTGGGTGCGGATCGCAGTCTTCTGCGCAGGCCCTCCGGTCGTCGGCCTGGCGTTCTTTGCATCAGAGCTCTGGGTGGCGGCGCTGTGCGCTGTGGTCTGGCTGCTGTTCTTTGGCATCTCGGTGGGCGCCCATCG
>JBFFCR010000301.1:0-5308 GCA_041559855.1 Anaerolineae bacterium
AACAGAGCGCTGCGTCGCGTCCGAAGAGGTGAGAAACAGGTGTTGAGATGTCACGAGGGGAGGAAGTCATGGGTGTTGAAATGAACAAGGCAACAATCCGGCGTTTGGGTGAGGACGTCTGGAATCAGCAGAACCTGGATGCCGTGTCAGAAGTGTTCACTGCCGATGTGGTATTCCACCAGCCGAACTACGACGACATCGTCGGGACAAACGGCTACAGGGAGTACTGCGAATATATTCTGTCTAGGCTTCCCGATATCCACTTCGAGGCGAAAACGCTCTTTGCCGAGGGAGACTATGTTGCATTACATTGGGCTTTCGATGCACCTGGCAAGGGTGTGAAGCGAGAAGGGATCGATCTGTACCGGATGAGCGAAGGACAGATCGCAGAGCTCTGGTCGATCCGGGGGGACTGGGATTAGGCGCATGCGCTTGGTTTGCAGTACGCTCTTCGGACTGACACAAGACCAGGTATTGGCTGACATCGAAACCCTGTCATGCGGATTACGCTAATGTGGGTAGTGCGCACGCTCAACGCGCTTTCGCTTGTCTCTGGCATCACTGGCTGATCTGTCCCTTGAGTGGCCGGCCAAATCAAGCTGACTCTAGCTCGCTAGACCCACTTCATAGATGGCCCTTGACTTGCCTTTGTCCGGCGCGCAGAAGCATCGCAGTCACCGCTCTGCTCACGCTGGCTGGGTTAACCAACAACATGCGTTATGTCGACATCGCCCACCAGGCGCTGGCACAGCTGCAGCCCATGATGGCCCACTAGCCGCTGGGCTTCGGGCAATGGCTCCAACCGCCGGCAACTGCACTCTGCCGCAGGGCAGCCCGGAAGACAGAAGGCGAGACGGACAACCAAGGATGGCCGATCCATCTCGCTTTCCCCACACAACTACTGCCCGATTCGATTAGGGTTCAAAGTGCACGTTCCCGGCATAGTGTATGACGCCCCATTCGGTTGGCGTCAGAGGACTCCACCCCGGTCCCCACCAGGTCCCTTGCCCTTGGAGCGTCGCCAGGCCTTCCGTTCCGCCAAGAATGACCCACTTGCCTTCCCAATCAGCGGCCGGATCTGCTTTGGAGCCGACAACAGACAGCTCCATCGTGCCCGATTGGCCGTTCACCATGCCGACAAAGGACACGACCCCCTTGAAGAACACGCGGCCACAAGAGTGCTCCACAACTGTGCCAGCCTCCGTCGAGTCTCCGTCAAAGGTTCCTGACCACTGCCCCACTTCGGATAATTCAAGGAAGGTGTTACCCCCGGCGATGCGCACACTTTCGACGGTAGGCATGTACAGCCAATCACCTCCCGCTATGGTCGGTGGCCCTGCTTGCACAGAAACCGATAGAGCGAGTACAACCGTGAATACGGTGACCGACATCCAGACTTGCTTTTTCATCCTCGTATCTCCTTTTCTGGGTTGCCCCCATCAATTGCGAAGGCCCATCATTCTTCTACAGATCGACCTCAATGAGCAGTTCCCTTTTGGGTGCCTAAAGTAGGGCTATAAATGAAGCACCCACGCCGTTGGCGGCCTATCAAATCAGTTTCGGGCACTCACATCACCTCCTCCCCCATTTCGATGGGTTCTCGGAGTGCCTGACAGATCGGCGCTCCCTGCCGTCCTGGCATCATAGGCAGCTTTCATACAAGCCCTGCCGGCCGTCGTCCGCGAGGGCTATCGCCCCTTCCTATGCCGCCTTACGGATTCAGCACGTCGGGCGTCACCTGGCTCCACTCGTCCAAAACCGGATCAAAGATCCACAGCTCGTCGTTGACCTCCTCCCTCAGCCAGTTGCCCGCGATGCCGCCGAAAAGCACCATCTTGTCGGCCGCCTGGTCGTAGACCATGGAGTGAAACCGCCGTCCCGAAGGATGGTTCGCCGGATGGAGCTGAGTCCAGGTGTTGCTGTTGTAGTCGTAGGACCACGTTTCGTCACTGAAGTACACGTCTCCCTCTGAATGGCCGCCAAAGAGGATGATCCGGTCAGTGCCGGGGTGGTAGACCATGGTGTGACCACCGCGATAGGACGGGCCGCCGGTGGATTCGATGGCCGCCCAGGTGTTGGTGTCATAGTCGTAGGCCCAGATGGTCGCCTTCTCTTCCTCGCTCATGGGTATCTCTCCGACCTCGTTGGCGCCCCACATGATGATCCGATCGGACTCGGCATCGTAGGCCATGGCGTGCCCCCAACGGCCCTCGGGACTCACGGCTGGGGTCATCTCCGTCCAGGTATTGGCCTGGTGGTCGTAGGCCCAGGTTTCGTCATCTTCCAGCTCCCCCCCGTGCAAGATAGTGCGGTCTGACTGACTGTCGTAAGCGAGGGCGAACCGGGTGTTCAATGGCGGCGGCTCCTGTGCCGGATTCCGTTTCTCCCAGGTCTTTGTCGCCAGGTTGTAGACACGAGTGTTCTCCGGCCCAAAGGAAACCAGCTCTTGCGCCCGGCTGTCATAGACAACCTGCCGGTACATGACGGATGGCACAACGGTCCAGCGCTCCAGCCGGTTGGCGCCCACATCGTAGGCCCACTCGTCCCGCGCCTTCATACGCTCCATTTCAGGCTGCCACGCCAAGTATTTAATCGGCTCGTCATAGCCGCAGAACAGCAGCACGCGGTCAATCCCGGGGTGGTAGACCATGGCAAACGATGCCCGCCTGGTGGGCCAGGTCTGGTCTTCAGGCTGTGGTTCGGGCATTGCGGTGGGAGGGGGCGGGGGTTCGGTTAGGATCGGGGTGTCCGGCGGAAGGGGCGTGTCCGTAGGGGCTGTCGTATCCATCGCGATGGGAAGTTCCGTCGCTGTAGGCATGGGCGTGCCACAGGCAATCAGCAGTAGCAGGGTCGCCGTGATCAAGAGCAGCAGGACAAAGCGATTCTCCATAGTCATTCTGATCCTCCTTCTTTTCTTATCGAATCTGTCTCGGGCATGCGTCTGTGTTCGACCAGATGCTCTGCCCCCGCAGCCAGGCCGATCCGCTCCCGCAAAAAGGCGACGAGCTCGTCCAGGTGAGCGAACGCTAGCTTCTCGCCGGTGTGGGCATTCTCGAGAGAAGCCCGCCAACCGATCTTCCCCTCGTATTCTATCTGCCACAGGCGCAGGAGGTAGGCCAGGTACGGCCTCTGTCGTTCGGTCACCAGGTTCTCCATGGCGGCTGCCACCACTCAAACGATCCAATGAGACCATTATAGCCCCTAAGCGTGTGACCAGCGTGTGACCAGCGTGTGATTCTGGCCCAAGTTGCCGCCGGGTGCCCCTGATGGTATAATGGCATGCACCGTTTCCGTCGGCTGATCGAGGGAGACCCCCGACGAGGTAGACCGTCGTCGGCCCGGAAGGATGTGATGCCTGTCGACCACATCGCCTCCGGTCTGTGACAAGGGAGATTGGCAGCCACATGACCCGACTGGCCATTCGTTTGTTGGGGCCGTTCGAGGTGACGCTGGACGGAGAACCCGTCACCCAGTTTGAGACGCTCAAGACCCGCGCCCTGCTGGCTTACCTGGCCGCCGAGGCAGGCAGGCCCCATCGCCGCGAAGCCCTGGCGGAGATGCTCTGGCCCGACCGCCCGGAAGGCGCGGCGCGGGCCAACCTGCGCCACACCCTCCGTTCGCTGCGCTTGGCCATAGGTGACCATCATGCTCAGCCCCCGTTCTTGCACACAACACGGCACGCCATCGCCCTGAACCCGGACGCGGATTGCTGGGTGGACACGCACGACTTCGCCCGCTCCATGACAGGTGTGGAGCGACGGGAGGGCCCCGAAACTGAGGCCATGGAGCAGGCAATCAGCCTGTACCGGGGCGCGTTCCTGGAGGACCTATCCCTGCCCGACAGCGCCCTTTTTGAAGAGTGGCGGATCCTCAAGCGCGAGCAGCTTCAGCGTCAGGTACTGGACCTCCTGTCCCGCCTGGTTGCCGGCTACGAACGCCAGGGCGAGTACCGGCGGGCGCTGGCCCATGCCTGGAGAAAGGTGGACCTGGAACCATGGGATGAAACGGCCCACCGCCAGGTAATGCGCCTGCTGGCCCGCAGTGGCCGAAGCGCCGAGGCTTTGGGCCAGTATGAGGCCTGCCGGAAGGTGCTCGCAGACGAGCTGGGGGCCGATCCAGAGGCAGAGACGACGCAGCTGTACGAGCAGATCCAGCGTGGTGAGCTAGGTCCAGAGACCGTCATGCGGGCTAGCCCTCCGATCCCAGTCTGGAAGCTGCCGGCAGCCCCAACACCCTTTTTCGGACGCACGGACGAATTGGCTTCCCTGGATGCCATGCTGACCAACCCCGCCACGAGGCTGGTGACCCTCACCGGGCCGGGAGGAAGCGGCAAGACGCGTCTGGCGCTGGAAGCGGGGGCACGCGTTGCCGAAAAGGATCGCCAGGCGTTTGCCGATGGTTTGCCGCTCGCTTTTCGCCACGGGGCCGTGTTTGTCACGCTGGCAGCCATCGATACGGTCGAGGGCCTGATGCCGGCCCTGGCGGACGCCCTGGGACTGCGCCTGCAAGGAGGCAAGGAACAACTGATCGAGGCCCTGCGCCGCAAGGAAATCCTCCTCATCCTGGACAACCTGGAACACCTGTTGGCGGCAGTTGAGCTCTTGGCCGAGATCCTGCGCGCGGCGCCCGGCGTCCAGTTTCTGGGCACCTCCCGGGAGCGGTTGCAGTTGCAGGCAGAGTGCGTGCTCCCCCTTGGCGGCCTCGTCTACCCGGAGCAGGACTTCAGGCCATCCCTGGCAGAGACAAGCGACCCGGATGCCTGGGTAGCGGCCTTTCCGGCTCTGCAACTGCTGGTAGAGAGCGCTCGACGCGTGCAACCCCGCTTTGCTCTTTCGACGGAAGACCTGCCCGCTCTGCTGGACATCTGCCGCCAGGTTGACGGCCTGCCGCTGGCCCTCGAACTGGCTGCCTCGTGGGCCGATACCCTCTCCCTGAGTGATATTCTGGCCGAGACCCGGCAGGGTCTGCACTTTCTCGAGGCGGAATGGCTTGACGCCCCCGAGCGACACCGCAGCATCCGGGCCGTATTCGATGTCTCTTGGCGACGACTTGACCAGGCGGAGCGGGCCGCATTCTCCCAGCTATCCGTGTTTCGTGGCGGCTTTGGACGGGAAGCTGCCGCCGAGGTAGCCATGGGGACGGCAGCCGCGCCACGCATTCTCGCCACGCTGGTCCGCAAGTCGTTCCTGCAGCACGATCCGGCGACGCATCGCTACCATGTGCATGAATTGCTGAGGCAGTACGGATCCGAGAAACTGAACGCCGATCCAGCGCTCGAGACTGCGACGCGAGACCAGCACAGCCAGTA
>JBFFCR010000302.1:0-5299 GCA_041559855.1 Anaerolineae bacterium
CTCGATGACCACGATGCGGTCGGCGCGCTTGATGGTGGAGAGGCGGTGGGCGATGATAAAGCTGGTGCGGTCCTGCATCAGCGTCTCCATGCCCCGCTGGATCAGGTCCTCGGTGAGGGTGTCCACAGAGCTGGTCGCCTCGTCCATGATAAAGATCTCGGGCTGCGCCAGGACGGCCCGCGCCAGGCTGATCAACTGCTTCTGACCGACAGAGAGTAGCTCGCCGCCCTCTCCGACCTCTTCATCGTAGCCCGCCTCGAGGGTGTGGATGAAGTCGTGGGCACCGGCGAGCCTGGCTGCCTGCTCGATCTCCTCGTCGGTTGCATCGAGCTTGCCGTAGCGGATGTTCTCGCGGATCGACCCAGAAAAAAGGTGCGGCGTCTGCAGCACCACGCCAATGCGCGACTGGATGGCGTGCAGCGAGAGGTCCAGATAGTCCCGCCCGCCGATGCAGATGGTGCCGCGCTTTGGCTCGTAGAAGCGGCATACCAGGTTGACCAGCGTGGTCTTGCCGCCGCCGGTGGGGCCGACCAGGGCGATGGTTTCGCCGCGCTTGATCTTGAGGCTGAAGCCGGTGAGCACGGGGTTCTCCGGGTCGTACCAAAAGTCCACGCCGTCGAACTCGATGTCGCCGCGGATGGTGCCCGGATCCTCGGCGCCGGGCCGGTTGACGACGTCGGGCACGGCGTCGACCAGGGAAAAGACGCGCTCGGCGGAGGCGATGGCGTGCTGCATCTCGGCGTACACGCGCGCCAGGTCCTGGACGGGCCAGAGCATAAAGGTGACGTAGGAGACGAACGCCTGGATGCCGCCGATGGTCAGCCCGGCGGCCTGCACCTGCAACCCGCCGAACCAGACGATGCTGGTGACGGCCATGGAGCTGATCAGCTGCACCACGGGGAGAAAGAGGGCCGAAAGCCAGGCGGCGCGGTACGAGGCGCGGTACATGTCGCCGGTGAGCTCGCCGAACTCGCGCAGGTTCTCCTCCTCGCGGCAGAGAGCCTTGACCACCCGCACACCGTTGATGTTCTCGTTGTAGGCGCCGGTGATCTTGGAGTTGAGCTTGCGCACCCTACGGTACTGGACCAGGATCCGCTTCTGGAACTGGGCGGCGACGACGACCAGGATGGGGATGATGGTAAGCACGATGAGGGCCAGTTTCCAGTTGATGACGAACATGAAATAGACGGCGGTGGCAATGTTCATAAAGCCCCAGGTGATGTCGAGGAGCCCCCAGGTCGCCAGTTCGGCGATGCGGTCGGTGTCAGAGGTGACCCGGGCCATGATCCAGCCCACCGGCGTGCGATCAAAGTAGGAGAAGGAGAGGTCCTGGAGGTGGTTGAAGAGCTTTTTGCGGAGGTCGTAGCGAACGCGCTCGCCGAGGACGCCGGCGAGAAAGATGAAGCCAAAGGCGCCGACAGCCTCGACGGCGATGAGCGAGGCATAGATGCCGACGACGCGCAAGAGCGCTGCCTTGTCGCCAGCGATGATGCCCTCGTCGACGATCCTCTTGCTGAGGAAGGTAAAGTACGAGTCTATGGCCGAGACGAGGGCGATGGAGATCAAAAAGCCGACCAGCCAGCGCCAGTGTGGCTTGGCCTGGGCCAGTATGCGCAACAGGATGCGCCCGTTGAACCTGGACTCGAATTCTTCTTCTTCGAACTCGAATTCTTCTGACACGATGGCTTACCGTTCCCCGCCAGGCTGGGCCTCGGCCCCGGCGAGCTCTTTTTCCAACTCTACTTCGATGAGCGCCTGCATGTCATAGATGCGGCGGTAGATGCCTTCCTCGGCCATCAACTCGTCGTGCGTTCCGCGCTGCACGATGCGTCCCCGGTCGAGGACGAGGATCAGATCTGCGTTCATCACGCTCTGGATGCGGTGGGCGATGATAAAGGTGGTGCGCCCTACCATCAGGCGATTCAGGGCGGCGCGGATCTCGGCCTCGGTCTCGGTGTCGACGGATGATGTCGAGTCATCCAGGATCAGGATGGAGGGGTCCTTGAGCAGGGTGCGGGCGATGGCCACGCGCTGCTTCTGCCCTCCGGACAGGGTGACGCCCTTTTCGCCGACCAGGGTGTCATAGCCATCCGGGAAACTGACAACGGTGTCGTGGATGGCAGCGGCGCGAGCTGCAGATTCCACCTCCGAGTCGTCGACCTTGCGACTGACGCCGTACGTGATGTTCTCGCGGATGGTCCGGGAAAAGAGGAACGGCTCCTGCTCGACGATGCCTATCTGCTGGCGCAGAAAGTGGCGCGGGTAGTCGTGGAGCTCGACGCCATCGAGGGTCAGGCTCCCGCTGGTGTACTCGTAGAACCGCGGCAGGAGGTTGACCAGCGTGGTCTTGCCCGATCCGGTGGGACCCAGCAGGGCGACGGCCTGCCCCGGCTTGCAGTGAAAGCTGATTTCGTGGAGTGCGGCGCTGTCCTCGTCGTACTGGAAGCCGACGTCATCAAAGATGACGTCCCCTTCGGCGTGCTCGGGCGGCGAGAACGCGCCTTCGAGCAGGGGCTCTCGATCCTCGCGGATCACTTTTGCCACCCTTCCGAAGGAGACCAGGCCGGTTGACATCTGCACGATCAGGCGGCCCAGGTTGCGCATGGGCCAGATGAGCCAGATCACGAGGCCGGCGTAGGCCAGGTAGGTGCCTACAGTGATGGTGCCGTCGATGGCCATGTACGCTCCGGCAACGAACCCACCGAGCATCTGAAAACCGCACAGGATGTCCGAGATGGGCCAAAAGAGCGAGTGCATGACCAGCAGCCTCCGGCCGCGCAGGAACTTTTCCCAGTTGTCCCCCTCGAACTTGTTCCGCTCGTACTCTTGCCGGGCAAAGGCCTTGACCACGCGCACGCCGGTGAGGTTCTCCTGGAGGGTGGTCGAGAGTATGGCGTCCTGCTCCTGGAAGGCCTCGTAGGCCTTGGAGACCTTGCGGAAGAAAAAGATAGAGGTTACCACAACGAGAGGGACGGCGATGATTGAGAGCAGGGCAAGCTGCCAGTTGAGGAACAAGAGCGCGCCAAAGTTGACGGCGAAGAGCAGCACAATGCGCCCGATGCCGATGGCCTGGTCGGCAAAGAAGCGGCGCATGGCATCGACGTCGGAGGTGGAGCGCTGGATCAGCTCGCCGGTCGAGGTGTGGTCGTGGTAGGTGAAGGAGAGGCGTTGAATGTGGTCAAAGAGATAGTTGCGCAGGCGGAGGGTGATCCCCTCTGCGGTCTGAGCGGCCAGCCTGCCGCTGAGGAAGGTGAAGCCACCCTGCACCAGCGCCAGCGTGATAAAGCCGAGGGCGATCAGGGGCAAGAGACGGGCCAGATCCTCGCTGGGGAGGATCTCGTCGACAAAGTAGCCCAGCAGCAGCAGCGAACCGGTGCGGGCCACCGTGCCGATGCCGATGCTGACGGTCGCCCAGAGGTAGGTCATGCGGAAGCCGGTCATCATGCGCCACAATCCCTGGGCGCGACTGCCAGCGGAGACGCTCTTTAAATCGAATGTGGTTGCAGACGTATCTGCTGACACGTGAATGGCCTCCCTGCGCGGTGTGATCCTCCGCGACCCTGCCGCGGGTTCCGTCTCTGCAAAGCACTGTCACACGGAGAGATGATTATACCGCAAAGCTGGGCGGATGCCAACTGCATCGCGGGCTTTGGCCGGGGGCGTTTTGGCATCTGGGATCAGAAACCGAGTTGGTCGCATTCGGGGTATGGGAGCGAGTCCGTGGTCAGGTGCATCCAGGCTATCTGAGCGCGCTTGGCAGGCTCACAAACTCGGTTTCTCCCCCGCAGATCGAGTCACCGCAAGCACCCGCTACCCGTACTCCCGGACGGCGTGGAGGAAGGCGGAGACGTTCTCCCAGGGGATGTCGGGCTCGTCCACGTCGTAGGCCGGGCACAGGATCAGGCCGGCGCGGCCCAGGGTTTCGATGCGGAGCCTGACCTCGTCCCGTATCTCCTGGGGACCGGCAAAGCTAAAGGTGGTCTGCCGCCCGACGGTGCCCCAGAGCGCCAACCGCGGGCCGAACGCCCTGCGGATCGTGACTGCGTCCATGTGATCCGGCTGGAGTGGGTTGATGGCGTTCACGCCGATGTCGATCAGGTCGCCGAGGATCGGCGCAAAGTAGCCGTCGCTGTGGTAGAGGACGCGCAGGTCGGGCTTGACGGCGCGCGCGGCGCGGATGATGCCCTCCATGCGCGGCTTGAAGAACTCGCGCCACAGCTTGGGGCTGATCATCATGGTCCGGGGCATGCCGACATCGTCGTCCAGGGCGAGGAGATCGATGCCGGCCCGGGCGAGGGCCTCGGCGTTGCGGCGGGCCAGGGCGGCAAGCCGGTCGAGGAGATAGTGCGCCCAGGCCGGTCGCTCCAGTAGGTCCAGCAGGAAATTCTCCAGACCGCGGAGGCGCCAGGCGGCCTCGAACAGCTCGCCACCCAGATGGGGCAGGTTGCCGGCTGCGGCCTGACCGCGGGCATGGATCGCCTGCACCTGCCGGGCCAGCCTGTCGCTCTTGTACGGGGCGCTGGCATCGGGGAAGGGAAACCCGCGCAGATCGTCCAGGGAGCGGGCGCGCGCCAGGGGATTGCGGCGGTCCGGGGCCTCGGGCCGGTAGGTCCAATGCTCGTAGGTGGCCATCTGGGCCGGTGTGCCCAGACGGGAGTCTGCCGGGTAGGGGCGGGCGAGGCGCTGCAGCTCCGTTTCCTCTGGCGAGATGGGGAAACGGACGAAATGGACGTCGAGGAACTGGTGACCGTCCTGGCCTCGGGGGACCATGCGGTCGAGGTCCATATAGTAAAATCCCAGGGCGCAGGGGATGCGATCCGGTTCACCGCCATCCAAAGCCAGCAACACCCGCTCGCGTGAGTTCATGGGCCGCCTCCTGAGGATATTGTACCACTGGGCAGGCGAGATGGCAAAGCGTGACGGGCAAGGCCCGAAGCCGGGTCTCGCAGAGCGCGAGACCTAGCAGTTCTGGCGCACGGAAGTGCGGTGCAGAACTGCAGTGCACGCTGACGGTTCTTCTGGCACAGGCGAAAGAGGAGGGGGGGACGCACTCACCCAATCCAAACCAGATCTATTGACATACGGGCGAATAGTTGATATAATGGATGCATTCCTGAGTAGCTGGGTTGAGATTTCCGCATAGCTACTCGGAACACCAGTCTAGCCGCCGGGAACACGAGATTCCCTGGCAGTCACACACCTATCACCGTCGATCCGATCTTTGCTCTCTCATCGAGGACTACTGCCACCAACTGCGGGCTCTTAGCCGCGCGCCTGGTGCCGTGGGCAAGGCACGTTC
>JBFFCR010000303.1:0-5290 GCA_041559855.1 Anaerolineae bacterium
AGCGTGTCGCCATCGGACATGTTCACCTCACCCAGGTCCGCCGCGAGCTGGGAGTGCACACTTTGCAGGTCGTTGTCCTGTGTCACGTAAAAGCGCTTGGCGCTGGACCAGTTTCCGTCGCCCTGGTACCCGGCACTGTAGCGGTCGACCTGGGCCACCACGTGCACGCGATCGCTGGAGCCGACGCGCTCAGCCTCGTTCAGGTCCACGTAGATGTCCTGCTCCAGGACCTTGTCGTCGGCATCCTGGTAGAGCATGACCAGCCAGGTCTGCCCTTCGGCCAGGGTGGACGGAGGGACAAATGGCCCGGATGTGGGTTCGGGCGCAGCGGCAACAGGGGTGTCGTATGACGGGGATGTGGGCGCGGGTGCATCGTATACAACACCAGGCGAGTCGTCTGGCCCTCCACCCAGCAAAAGAAAGGCCGCGATGCAGATGCAGGCTACTACCAGGAAACCGGCGATCAACAGGATCGAGCCCCGCCCGCTTGGCAATTTGATGCCCGAAGGCATGGATGGCATCGAAGGCGGCCTCTGGCTTGGGCGCGTGCTTGGCCTGGTTGGGCGCGGCGGTGGGGTTTCGCGCTTTTGGCTCGGTCTCTGCCGGCGGGGGGCCTCGGCTCTCTTCCGGGGCGCCCCGTCGGAACGCTGGGTGCGGCGGCGGCGCTGGGCTCGTATCGTCGGTTTCCTGTCCGGGTCCGAACTCTGTGCGTAGTGGCGGCCCGGGGTGAGGGGATCCGGCGACCCGGCGACAGATAGGGATGGGGATGACAGGGCCGGGATCAGTTCCAGGTTCAACGCTCTATGAAAGATCTGGTGCAATTTCATGTCCTCACCTCGTGGCATGATTGGGTAGCAGGTTTTCACGCCTCAGCACAGGGACGAACCCTGGTATCAGGGGAGCTGTTGTCATGGAATCCTGGCGCGGTACGGTGTCCGGTGTAGCTTCTTTGCTCGTGGGGAATCTGTTCGCTCCACCACTTTGATTATACCGCATAGATGAAGGGCAGGCAACTCGCGCCAAGGTCGCGTGCGGTCTGGCGCCAAGCCGGCAGATGCGGCATACCCACCGGGGCTTGCCGCTCTCTGCCAATCCCGATATAATGGTCCGCAGGAAGAAGGATACCTGGATCGGTCGCAGGAGGAGCGCGGATCGTGGAAATTCAAGTGGCGTACGGTCGGGAAGGGCTCTGGATAGATCTACCGGCGGACAATGTGACCGTAGTGCAGCCGGCCTACCTGCCCGGCCTGCCCGATGAGCAGAGGGCTCTGCGTGAGGCCCTGCGTTACCCGATCGGCACACCTCCTGTCGCCGCATTGGGCAGTCCCACAGACACGGTGGCCATCGTCCTTAGCGATCTGACCCGCCCGCAGCCCCGGCGGCGGATGTTGTCCGTACTGCTGGACGAGTTGGCCGCCATCCCATCCGAGCAGGTTGTGCTCATCAATGCGCTTGGGTCGCACCGTCGCAATACCGGCGCCGAGTTGGTCGAGATGCTGGGTCCCGAGATTGTGGACACCTATCGCATCGTACAGCACAACGCGTTCGACCGCGAGAGCAACGAGTATCTGGGCCGCACGCAAGCGGGGCACGACATGTGGATCGACTCGGCCTACATGCAGGCGGACGTCAAGATCCTGACGGGCTTTATCGAGCCCCACCTCTTTGCTGGCTTTTCCGGCGGTCCCAAGGCGGTGCTGACGGGCATCGCATCTCAGGATTCGATCCTGGCGAACCACAGCCCGCGCATGATAGCCCACCCGCGGGCAACCTGGGGTGTGACAGAGGGGAACCCGATCTGGGAAGAGATGCGCGAGGTAGCGCTGTGGACCGAGCCTGCGTTCCTTTTCAATGTGACGCTGAACCGGGACAAGCAGATCACGGGGGTGTTTGCCGGGGACCTGGAGCAGGCGCACAAGGCCGGCACAGAGTTCGTGGCGAGGACGGCGATGGTTCCGGTCGAGGCTCCGTTTGATATTGTCATAACCAGCAATTCGGGCTACCCGCTGGACCTGAATCTCTACCAGTCTATCAAGGGGGTGTCGGCGGCGGCTCAGATTGTCAAGCCGGGCGGGGCCATCATTATCACCGCCGAGTGTTGGAGCGGCGTAGCGGACCACGCGCAGTACACCGAGTTGCTGCAGAGCGCGCCTTCGCCCCAGGCTCTGCTAGCGCAGATCCATGCCGCCGGCGAGGTGATCCAGGATCAGTGGCAGGTACAGGTACAGGCCCAGGTGCAGAGCCGGGCCGAGGTGTACGTAAAGAGCAGCCTCGATGCGGCCGACGTCGAGGGGGCCATGCTGCGAGTGTGTGACTCGGTAGAGGAGACGGTAGCCCGGTTGGTGGAGCGCTATGGGCCGGACGCGACCATCTGTGTGCTGCCCGAAGGGCCCATGACCATTCCGTATCTGATGGCGGCTGATTGAGCCAGCCTGGATCTTGAAAGGGCTGGCGAGGCCGCTACTCACCGGCAGGGCGCAATCCCACCAGGCCCAAGAGAAACAGCGCTGGCCAGTTTCTGGCCAGCGCTGTCGCGTATGTTTTGGGATGTCGCCGGCTAGCTCATGCTGACCCGGCGCTCCCGAATGGGCTTTTTACCAGCCCAGCACGGCCACGTCAGTCGCCTGCAGGCCCTTCTGACCATGCTCGACGTTGAACTCGACCCGCTGTCCTTCTTCCAGGTTCCGGAATCCGTCGCCCCGGATTGCAGAGTAGTGGACAAAGACGTCAGGGCCTTCCTCCCTCTCGATGAACCCGTAGCCCTTGGATCCATTGAACCACTTGACCGTCCCAGTTTCTCTCTCAGCCATTTTCTACCTCTCGATATCTTGTTAGGAAGAAGGTATTGCCGGCTCTCATAAGAAGAGCACCCAGACTTGTAAGCCTGGGTGCTCGCTTTGAGATCAAACCAGAATCTTACTTCATCCTACACGTGAATTCTACCATATACACTGATCTTTGTCAAGTCTTTCGCGAACCGTGTCAGGTCCCAGATCCTGCATCGCTCAGGTTATCTGGTCCCGGGATCGAGCCTCTTCCGACGGCATCTCACGATTGTTTGCACTGAAGCGGGGCTGTGGTATAATGAGCCAGGAGGAACTAGCATGCCCGAAGAACAGCAAGAACCTGGCACAGAAGCCAACGTGGTTGAGCCAGAACGATCTCTACCCCAGGTGACAACTGCAGACCTGCCGGAACCGCTGCGCCAGGCGGTGGCAAGAGCCGGCTGGTCCAATCTCATGCCGGTGCAGGCCAAGGCCATTCCCTATCTCCTGGCCGGGCGTGACCTGTTGGTCCAGTCGCGCACGGGAAGCGGCAAGACCGGCGCTTTTCTCTTACCTGTCCTGGACCGCATCGAGATCGGCCGCGCGGCCTGCCAGGCCCTTGTGCTGGCGCCTACGCGCGAGCTTGCCCGGCAGGTTGCTGAGGAGGCCAAAATGTTGAGCGGTGACAGCGGGCTGCGCACCGCTGTGGTCTATGGCGGCGTGGCCTACGGCCCGCAACTCCAGGCCTTCCGCAGCGGGGCCCACCTGGTGGTTGGCACGCCGGGGCGCATCCTTGATCACTTGCTCAAGCGCAACCTATCGCTCAAACAACTGCAGATGCTGGTCTTTGACGAGGCCGATCGTATGCTGTCGATGGGCTTCTATCCCGATATGAAGGCCATCCAGCGCCACCTGCCCTCCCGGCACATCCATACTTGCATGTTCTCGGCCACTTTTCCCTCGCACGTGATGCGCCTGGCGGGCGAGTTTCTCCAGGAGCCCGAGTTCCTGAGCCTGAGCCGCGACCACGTGCACGTGACGGACGTGGATCATGTCTACTATATCGTACCGCGCATGGATAAGGATCGCAGCCTGGTACGCATCATTGAGGTAGAGAATCCTCCCTCGGCTCTCATCTTTTGCAACACCAAGGCCAGGGTGCACTATGTGACGGCCGTCCTGCAGCGCTTTGGCTACGATGCCGACGAGTTGAGTTCCGATCTCTCGCAGAAAGCGCGGGAGAAGATCATGGCCCGGGTCCGCGAGGGGGCGCTGCGTTTCCTCGTTGCCACCGACGTGGCTGCACGCGGGATCGATCTCCCCGATCTGTCTCACGTCATCATCTACGAACCGCCCGAGGATGCCGAGCTGTATATCCATCGAGCGGGGCGTACCGGGCGGGCCGGCGGGGCCGGGGTGGCTATTTCGCTGGTGGACGTGATCGAGCAGATGACCCTGGACCGCATCGCCAAGCGGTATGGCATCGAGATGGAAGAGTGGCCACTGCCCGGCGACGAGGATGTCGAGGCTATCGTTTCGGAGCGGGTGACGGCCTTGCTGGAGGCGCGCCTGCGTGAGCGCGATCGCCTGAAAAGCGAGCGGATGCAGCGCTTTGAGCCGTTGATCCATGATCTGAGCGAAAGCGAAGAGGGCCTGGCGCTGTTGACTATGCTGTTGGACGACTACTACCAGCAGACGCTGCACGCACCGCCACCCCAGCCACCCGGTGAGCAGGCTGCCTCCAAACCGCAGAGCAAGGGCAAGTCACGGCGCAGCAGAGGGCGGCGTCGCCGGCGGTAGGGCGTTGGGCCGCCCTGGGGCTCGTCTGGGTAGAGTCCTTTTGATCTATGGCCCCTCCACCTCTGCGACGGCTGGCAGGACATACTCTTCGATAACCTCGTTGTACTTGATCGATGCATTGAATGGCGAAATGCTCCATGCCCCTCCCGTGAACACGACGACCATGTTCAGATCAGGAAAAACCACGATGAACTGGAGACCGTGACCCCGCGCTGAGTAGGCTTCGATCTCCCCGCCATCATACTCCTCCAACCACCATTGATAGCCATATCCACTGGCATGATCCGATCCTCTCGCACTCGGCGGGATCGAGACCCATCTCTCCACAGAGCTCTCCACCCATTCCCGGGAGACGATCTGCTCCCCATTCCAGGTGCCCTTTTGCAGGTACAACTGGCCGACCTTGGCCATATCCCTGGGGCGTAGATACAGACCCGATGAGGCAAAGGCCATTTCCGGATCGTGTTCGAATCCGACCCACTCGTAGGACGAGATGCCCAGTGGGGAGAAAAGATGGTGCTCGGCGAACTCGACGAGGCTCATGTCCGTCTGCCTCCGCACAATCTCCCCCAGGAGATTCGTCGTGCCGCTGTTGTAAAGAAACCGGGTGGTGGGTGCTGCGACCACGGGCATTTCCAGCACCACGTGGATCGGATCGGTATCATGCCACATCCGGGCCAAGTCGTTTCTGAGGTCCGTGTAGGGATAGGACTCGTCCCAGGGAA
>JBFFCR010000304.1:0-5284 GCA_041559855.1 Anaerolineae bacterium
GCCCACCCAACCACAATCGTACCTCATGGGCAAGCTGGCCATACTGGAGATCGTGGCCGAGTATCGAGCGGCGCATCCCGGGCTCTCCATGCGCGAGATGCACGACGCCATCCTGGGCTGTGGCTCCCTGCCCCCCAGGCTGATGCGCCAGCAACTGGGCTTGAGCTCTTGAGCAATACGCAGCAATTGCCCGCGCCGGGCCGGGAGGCAAGCCGCTAGATGGACCGCTACCCCATCCCGGCGCGGGAGACGCGCACCGAGATCCAGGTGCTCAACTCGCGCTTCATCGCCACCGCCGCGCCCGTCTTGTCCGTGGACGAGGCCAAGGAGTTTGTCACGCGCATCCGTGACGAGTTCGCCGGCGCCACACACAACGTCCACGCTTACCTGGTGGGCTATGGCGCGTCGGTGGTCGCCCATTGCAGCGACGACGGCGAGTCGTCGGGTACGGCGGGCCGCCCGGCGCTGGCGGTCCTCCGCGGGTCCGGCTTGGGCGACGTGGCCGTCGTCGTGACCCGCTACTATGGCGGCACCAAGCTGGGCACCGGCGGGCTGGTCCGCGCCTACAGTGACGCCGTGCGCGCCGTGCTGGACCTGCTGCCCCGCGCCGAAAAGGTCCCCACCCACACGGTGTTGATCCCCACGCCCTATCCCTTCTTCGAGCGGGTGCGCCTGGCGGTGGATGCGCACCGGGGTGAGATCCTCGAGGAAGAGTTCGCCGCCGATGTAACCGTGACGGCCCGCTTTCCCGTGCAGCGTGTGCCTGCCTTCCAAGATGCGCTCCAGGAGCTGTCCAACGGCGTTATCGAGGCTCACATCGTGGGCACCGACCCGGCGACCATCATGCCCCTCCCGCCGGACGGCTGCTGAAGCACACCATCGAATACAGGCTGTGATGCTGCCTCAGGCAGGCCCTGAATCCGCCAATCATCGAGGACGGGTGTTGTCCCTGTGTCTGTTCTGGGGTACAATACCTGTGGTGAGAATCAAGGCCTGTCATGTTGCGCCGTCCAGGGCGCAGCCAGGATGAGGTAGCAACCTGGCGGTCGCGAGCATAGCATAGAAGCCCGCCAAGGTCAGCCTGCCTGGCGGGTTCACGTTTGTGTTGTGCGTGTCCGGAGAGTAATGAGAGCGAGTATAAGGTTTTCGAGCCTAAAGTGTCACACCAAATGTCTCGATGGAGCAGACCCGGACAGCGTCGACGCAATCAAAGGAAGGAAATGTCCGGCGCTGCTCATCTCGAAGCCGTTAGGCGGGCTACAGACTTGACTTGTGCAGGAGGAGATCATGCTTGATTACGTTCACCACGTGGCATATGTCGTCAGTGATATGGATGACGCGTTGCGCATATTCCGTGACACATTTGAACTTGAGTTGAGTGACCGCCGCCTGATTGAAGGCGAAACCAGTGTCGAAATGGTTGCATTCCGTTGCGGCCCTACCATCATCGAGATACTACGCCCAATCAACCATCCAGCCCTTGCACGATTTCTGGAGGAGCATGGACCAGGCTTGCACCATGTTGGTTTTGCCATGATGGATCTTCCGACACGACTTGAGGAATTGAAAGAAAGAGGAGTCTCCACCATCGGTCCTTTTGTGGCGGGAACTGGCTGGACAATTGCCTATTTCGACTTTGAGAAGAGTGATCTTGACTTGCTCAAGAGCTGCTACCACGGCGACCATCTTGCAGAGGCACGATCTCGAGAAGACAAAGCATAAGTGAGCGCCCGCCTGGCAAGCGCGTGCCTGCCTTCCAGGATGCACTCCAGGAGCTGTCGAACGGCGCCATTGAGGCTGTCATCGCCAGCACCGACCCGGCGACCATCATGCCGCTCCCATCTGAGGCAGACGAGAGCCCTAGGTGATTTATGTGAAGTTCTGCGACGGCATGAGGCTCAGCCCCGGAGTTGTTGCCAGAGGCGTCGCCCCCCGATGCTGTGTGCGGGCGTTCGAGTAGCCCCGGGGTATCCCAAAACGACCTGCCGGTGAAGGCTCGAACTGGCAGGTCGTTCGTTTCCCGTGTTGTTTACCTTGTTGAACACCTGGCGAGCGACTCACACCTGGTTTCGCGATCGAGACTTGACCTTCAAGCTAGACCGTGGTAAACTGCACCCAGAGTCTTGACAGGGAGGTGGAGATGCGAGAACAATGGATCGTATCGGATCCAAACGTGATGTTGGGCAAACCCATCGTCGCTGGGACACGCGTCACCGTCGAGCTAATCCTGGAAAAGCTGGCTGCCGGTGAAACCATCGAACAGATCCTCGACGCGCATCCTCGACTGACCCGTGAGGCTATCCAGGCGGCCCTGGCATTTGCCAAAGAGGCGCTGCGCGCTGACGTGATCTACCCAGTTACTGAGGCCGCTGGGTGAATTTCCTTGCCGACGAGAGCGTTGATCGCCAAATCGTGGATCACCTTAGACAGGACGGTCACGCAGTGCGGTATGTCGCCGAAATGGAGCCAGGAATCTCGGATGACAGAGTGCTAGACCTGGCCAATCAGGAGGCAGACGTGCTGCTGACCGCAGACAAGGACTTTGGCGAGCTGGTATTCCGCCAGGGCCGACTCACGTTCGGCATTCTGCTCATCCGGTTGGCAGGTCTTTCGCCGACGCGCAAGGCAAGTGTCGTTGCCCATTCCGTCGGCCTGCATGGCCCAGAGCTTCCAGGTGCTTTCGCTGTACTCGCGCCGAGGTCCTTCCGGATTCGACGGTTGGCGTGATGCGCAGCCACGGTGCCGTGGTGTGGATTCGCTGCCAGCCAATGCGCGCGCACTTGGCATCATAGTCCGAGCGGTAGGGCACTCAACAGTCCTGTTGTTTGCATTCCCCCGGGGGTATCCAGGCACGACCTGCCAGCCGACATGGAATTGGACTGGCAGGTCATTTGTTTCTGTCTTGCTCTCCCCTCCCGTGATGGTACAGTTCTCTGGCAGAGCAGCCTGGCTCTGCAGCCTGTCCTGTGACCACAACATCTCATTGGAGTGGCTCAGCACGCGGAAATCCTAGCGCAGCGGCCTTGGTGAGTTCCTCAGGGAGCATCGCCTGCAGTACAACGGGATGCAGGATGCCTACGACGCCTGGTGCCATCTGCCACGGGATGAGCGAAGCAGTGTGCCCAAGCCACCCATGCCACCTTCGGCCCGGTATGTTGACGTGGATGGCGCAACGTGGATCATCAACGATCGTTGTCTGACCCTCCTTGATGACCTTGTTGAGCGTCTGCAGAAGTGGCTCGGTGAGGTATAGACACCCAATGGACTTGCCTTCCTTGTCCCACCATGGTATAATGTGCAGAGTGTACACAATGTACAGACTGTATGCATGCAAGACGCGTTGCACCGAGGAGGGATCGATGCTCAGAACCATCTCGACGACCGACCTGCGGAGCGAGATCAAGCGGGTACTCAACGAGGTTGGCTACGGCCAGGCTCAATACGTAGTGGAAAAGTTCGGCGAGCCGACTGCTGCCATCATCAACCTGGAGGACTTTCGCCTTCTGCAAGCCCTCAAGCAGAAGCAGGCCGCCTTCTCGTTCCAGGAGACCCTAGCCGGTATCCGGGCGCGGGACCGGCAATTGGACCCGGAGGAACTGGAGGCCCTGATCGAGGAGGCCCGAGCCGATTTCCATCGCCAGCGGAGCGACCGGGCCGATGCCCCCTAGGGCCGTTCTCGACACCAACGTCCTGGTCAGCGGCCTGATCAGTGAGCACGGTCCGCCCAGACAGCTCGTGGATGCCTGGCTGGATGGCCACTACACCCTAATCACTTCCCTGCATCAGGTGGAGGAACTGAATCACGTCCTAGCCTACCCGCGCGTCGCCAGCCGCCTACTCCTGTCGGACGCCGAAGTGAACCTGATCCTCGCCGCCCTACTGTCCCAGGGCCAAGTAGTACCCGGCACCCTGCAGTTGCCAGGGGTGACCCGCGATCCCAAGGATGACCCGCTGGTGGCCTGCGCCGTGGAGGGTGCTGCTGACTATCTGGTCAGCGGGGATCGGGATCTGCTGGACCTGGGCGAAACCGAGAACATCCGGATGGTCACGCCTCGCGAGTTTGTTGAGATCCTTGGACTCTGAGATGGTGCCGGATGCCTGTGCGCAGGTGGGCTCTGATTACCTCGCGGTGCGGCCTGCTGATTGCTCGATTCGTTGCCCGTTTATTGCCCGAATCGGCCCAGCGCTATAGCTTGAACAGCAGGGCACTCAACGGTCCTGTTGTTCGAACTCGCTCGGGTGGTACCAACAGACAGGACCGCACGTGGCGCTGCAAGATGGAGCATCCAACGGTCCGCTTTTTCTCTCGCCGCGCCGCAGAACCAAAAGACCTGGCAAGTCTCAGACCTGCCAGGTCTCTTTGCTGTTCGGGCAGAGAAGCGCTTTTCGCAGCGCCTCCGGCGCTGCGTATGTCCGCGATCAACCTTGTGGCGTCAATGTCCTCCCCATCCGGAACCAATCTTTGATCAGGCCGGGCTAATACCAGAGGTCCGCCAGAGGGCTGTGGCTGTACCGGTGTCGCATACGCGCCATGGTTTGCTCCTGCGTCTGGGTCAGCACCTGCTCCTGCGTCAAGAGCCGGCTCTCGTACGCAACCCAACTCACCTGATGCTGCTCGACGTCACCCACGCCCACGGTGCCCCGGTTCTTGTCGCCTCCTGCCATCACCGGCGTGACGATCAAGAACATTGTGATGGCCAGGATGGTCAAAAAGATCAGTTTCTTTCGCACTACGAGTCTCTCCTTTCTCCCGTCTGGACTTGTGAACTCTGGATCGCTGATTGAGACCCTCTAATGAAGCTTTGTCAGCTACTCCGCCCCCCTCAATTATGTAGACGAGAAAAGGGCAGAAAGGATACGGGTGCGGGCCCGGAAATCGCGGAGGTTGGGGCTTTCGCCTTATCGGTGACACCATGACTGCTACCCAGGGGACCTGCAAAGCGCGGTAACGCATCCTGAACTGGGTGAGGTACACGGAGGAGCCCGCTTGCGCGGGCTCTTCTGTCTCTTTCCACTGATTTAGGCCGCTTTAGCGTCCTTTGCTATTTTGGCTGGGGGCTTCAGCCCGCGGCGAACGGCGCGGACGAAACCACGGATCATTACCGGACCACCCTCTTAACCTGCCCCAGCCCGCCGGGTCTGGTAGGGGCGCAGCATGCTGCGCCCCTCCAGAACCTAGCGTCCCGCCGCCTAATAGCTCACGTGCTCAAAGGTACCCGTGCCGCCAAAAAAGACGTAGGCCATGCCGCTCGCCGTGCCCGCGCTGTCGCGAAAGATCACGCCC
>JBFFCR010000305.1:0-5277 GCA_041559855.1 Anaerolineae bacterium
CAACACCAGGAGCCACCGCGAGACCACCGCTGAAGAGATATGGCGCGACACGGAAGGCGGTGTCGACATCTTTATCCACGGTCTGGGCTCCTGCGGCACCATGAGCGGAGTCGCACAGGTGCTCAAGGCGCGCAAGCCGGCTGTGCGCTGCATCGGCATCGAGCCAGAGGGAGCCGCCCTCATGTCACAGGGGGAGTTCAGACCCCATCGCTTGCTTGGCATCGGTCCCGGATTCGTGCCAGCCCTTTTTGACCGCGACCTGATGGACGAGATCGTCACCGTCCGCGTTGAGGACGCCTATGCCACCTGCCGCGACATAGCTGCGAAAGAGGGCCTGCTGGTGGGCATAACGTCTGGCGCCTCTGCCTTTGTCGCCCTTGACGCGGCCCGTCGTCCCGAAAACGCCGGCAAGACCATCGTCATCGTCTTTGCCGATGCCGGGCAGGGGTACATGAGCGTAGAGGGGCTATTCGGCACTGCGGGCGAATCCTGACAGGTCCGCAACCCTGGCCAGACACCACCTGAAGGGCACTCCGCTGGCACTGATCTTCTCCGAGCCTTCCTGGGCGGCTTTGGCAAGGCCCTACGTTTCACCCGCGCCGTTTTGTCATCCCGCATGTTCTGTGCTACACTTGTACGTTGTTCCGTGCACGTGGAGGATGGGATTCCATGAGAAGAGTTGCTATCATACTTGCCCTCGGCCTGCTACTCCTTGCTGGTCCGCTCAGCCAGGTTGTGCAAGGTCAGGCCTTCGGCCAGATCACTTCGCCCCGCGACCGCGCTGCGGTGCGAGGCCTGGTACCTATCGAGGGCAGCGCCACCCATACCGAATTTCAAAAGTACGAGATCCATTATGGTCCAGAGCCAAACCCTGGCGGCCAGTGGACCCCTCTTGCTGGCTCTCCCTTTACGGTGCCCGTGGTCCAGGGCCGGTTGGGTCTGTGGGATACAACCATCATCCCTGATGGCATCTACAGCCTGCGCCTGCGCCTCGTGCGCCTGGATGGCAACTATGACGAGTACTTTGTGCGGGGCATCCAGGTGCTGAACACCCAGCCCACAGACACGCCCACTCCACAGGCTACGCCCACTCCCGCCGCACCGACCGACACACCTGCACCGACCGCGACGGTTGTCATTGGAGTGCCAACTGTCTCCAGCCCCACCCCGCGGCCCACATCGACAGCATTGCCAACGGCCCTGCCTTCCGAGACGCCCGAGCCATTTGAACTCGTCGTCGGCCCCGCGCGTATCCAGAACATCAACGACGCAGCATGCTGGGGGGCGGGCGCAACCGCAGCAGTCTTTGTGGGTATCGGCCTCTTTTTCGCCTTGAAAGGAGCCCTGGCATCTCTGGCCCGCTGGATCGCCCAGCGCGGCAAAGAGGGCCTCGGATTGTATGAAGATTGAACAGGCCGGCCAAAGGACTGCGCTGGCCGACGGCACGGCGACGAGGGACGAGGCGCCGGACACTCCCCTATCGCTGATCGTTGGGCTCGGCAACCCAGGCTCCGACTATGCCGCTCACCGGCATAACATCGGCTTTCAGATCCTCCAGACCCTCGCGGGTATGCACGGCCTGTCGTTCACCCGCCAGAAGAAGGCAAAGGCCCGCGTTGCCGAAGGTCAGATCCGAGGATACCCGGTCCTTCTGGCAAAACCGCAGACCTTTATGAACTTGAGCGGCAGTTCTGTGCGGCGCTTGAGCCGCGACAACGGAATCCCGCCCGACCGCATCCTGGTTGTTTGCGATGACCTGGACCTGCCGGTGGGACGCCTGCGCATCCGGCCCGAGGGGGGCTCTGGCGGGCATAAGGGGCTGCGCTCCATCATCGACGCCCTCGGCTCGCAGGACTTTGCCCGCTTGCGGGTGGGCATCGGCCGGCCTCCAGGTAGCATGGACCCAGCCGAGTACGTCTTATTGCCCTTTGCTGACAAAGATAAGACCCTTCTCGCCGAGACCGTCAGCCGGGCCGTCGAAGCCGTTGAGAGCTGGCTGGTAAACGGGATCGTGGCCACGATGGACAGCTTCAACCGGCCGCCATCCAGCGCCGATGATGGGACTCAGGATGAGGAGGAGGGCATCACCGAAAAGGAAGCAGGACAGGGAGCTGCCCAATCCGCCCAACTGCTGTCTCCGTCTGCCCCCCAGGAGAACGTCACGTGAACCTCGCTGGCCTTTTGCCCCTGCTCGAGGAAACGCCCGCCTACCGGCTGCTAACCGACCTGATCGCTGAACGTGCAGGCGATGCCGCTCTTGACGAGGGCAGGGTGGATACCCTTGGCATCATCCAGGCAGCGCGCCCATTCCTGGTCGCGGCCCTATACCGTCAACTGGGGAGACCCATCATCCTGCTCACGGCGCGTGCCGAGCGTGTGGGGTACTGGACCGACCAGCTCGACATTTGGATCGGCGCCGACGGCGTCTTGCCATTCCCGGAGCCCGATCCGCTTCCATATGAGAGGGTACCGTGGACGCGCGAGACAGTGACCGACCGGTTGACGGCCCTGGCCGCCCTGCTCAGGTGGGAACCGGCAGGCTCATCGCCATCCCGTCCTCCTCTTGTGGTCGCCTCTGGGCGGGCGCTCATGCACAAGACACTCCCGGTCCGCGAGTTCCGCATGGGTCTGCGGCAGTACCACCGCGGTCAGGAAATAGACCTGCAACGGACGGTCAGCAGTTGGGTCGCGCATGGCTACCGTCCCGAGACTGTCGTCGAGGAGCCGGGCACGTTTAGTCGCCGTGGTGGCCTAATTGACGTCTTTCCCCCCAACATCCTGAACCTTGACGACGGCGGTCCTGGGCTGTCGCGGCCGGTGCGCATCGAGCTCTTTGGCGACGAGATCGACAGCTTGCGCGTCTTTGATCCCACCACTCAGCGCTCTCTGCAGCGCATCGAGAGTTTCACACTGGCGCCGGCCACAGAAGCCCTGCCGCGGCTGGCACCCACAGCAGTCGAGCGCAGCGCCGGCCTGGACATCATCCCCTGTCACCCTCCTGCACGGATGGAGTACCGGCAAGATCAGGTCTACCTTGAGCAGGGCACCTACTTTCGCGGCATCGAATTCTACCTGCCTTTCTTCTACTCCCATCCTGGCACCCTGCTCGATTATCTGCCACCTGGCGGGCTTCTCCTGGTAGATGACTGGGATGCACTCATGGCCTCGGTGATGGACATTGATCACCAGGCCGAGACACTCCAGGCCGATCTATTCAGAGCAGGTGAACTGCCCGGCAGTTTTCTCAAGCCCTACTTGGGATGGGAGGAACTGGAACAACCGCTGCGCGCCAGGAAGCCCCTGGTTTTGGGCGGCATGTCTGGGCGGGACGAGCCCGGCCCCCTGGCGGGTCTCTTTGCTCATGGCGAGCGCTATGGCGGCCAGCTCAAGCGCGTGCTCGATGGATGCCAGGCCATGCGCGACGCCGGGCAGCGGGTGATCGTCGTCAGCCGCCAGGCCGAGCGTATCTCTGAACTCCTTGAGGATCGAGCTATCACCGCCAAACCGGTGGCCGAGATCGCCGATCCGCCTCCGCCCCGCAGCCTGACCCTGGTGCGGGGAACCCTGGCGGAAGGATGGATTCTGCACAGGGACAACGAGCCCGACCCGGCCCTCGCCGAACCATCCCTTCACCTGCTTACCGACGCCGAGGTGTTCGGATGGGCGCGACCTGTTGCCCGCCGGGCCCGGCGCCCCCGTCCTGTGGCCCCGGAGACCTTTTTCGCTGACGTTCAGCCCGGCACCTATGTGGTGCACGTCGAGCACGGCATTGGCCTCTTTACCGGGCTGGTCAAGATGGGCCTGAATGGAGGCGAGCGCGAGTACCTCCTGGTCGAATATGCTGCCGGCGACAAGCTGTATGTACCGGTCTATCAGGCAGATCGCCTGAGCCGCTATGTCGGCGTGTCCGACTATGAGCCACGGATCAATCGCCTGGGCACGGCTGAATGGCAACAGGTCAAGGCAAAGGCCAAGAAAGCGGTAGAAGAGATCGCGGGCGATCTCCTGGCACTCTATGCCACGCGGGAGGTCGTCCAGGGTCACGCCTTTAGCGCCGACACCCTCTGGCAGGCCGAACTGGAAGCTTCCTTCCCCTACGTCGAGACGGAGGCCCAGATCCGCGCCCTGGACGAGATCAAGGCCGACATGGAGACCGCTCGCCCCATGGACCGCCTCGTCTGCGGCGACGTGGGCTATGGCAAGACGGAGGTAGCCTTGCGCGCGGCATTCAAAGCCGTCATGGACGGCAAACAGGTCGCCGTGCTGGTGCCCACCACGGTCCTGGCCCAACAGCACTACCAGACATTCACCGAGCGCCTCAGCTCGTTCCCCGTGTCAGTTGGGATGCTATCGCGCTTCCTAACGCGCAGGAAGCAGGAAAAGGTTGTCAAGGGCCTCGCTCGCGGCGGGGTTGACATCGTCATTGGCACCCACCGGCTCCTGTCTGAGGACGTCGACTTTAAGGACCTTGGCCTGTTGATCATCGACGAGGAGCAGCGCTTTGGTGTAGTCCACAAGGAACGCCTCAAACAGATGCGCCAAGAGGTAGACGTCCTGACGCTGACGGCGACCCCGATCCCGCGCACGCTGCACATGTCGCTGACCGGTGTGCGCGACATGAGCACCATCGACACACCCCCCGAGGAACGGCTGCCGGTGCGCACACACGTTGGAGAATACGACGAAACCCTCATTCGCCAGGCCATCCTGCGCGAGATCGATCGCGGAGGGCAGGTCTATTTTGTCCACAACCGCGTCATGAGCATCTACCAGATGGCCCAGCGACTGCGCAAGATGGTGCCCGAAGCCAAGATCGGCGTTGCCCACGGGCAGATGGCCGAGCGAGAACTCGAACAGGTGATGCTCGAGTATGCCGCGGGTAACGTCGATGTTCTCGTATGCACCAGCATCATCGAGAGTGGGCTTGATATCCCCAACGCGAACACCCTCATCGTCAATCGCGCGGAACGCTTTGGTCTGGCGCAGCTCTACCAGCTCAAGGGTCGCGTGGGCCGCAGCGCCCAGCGCGCTTATGCCTACTTCCTGCATCCGGTGACGACCTCTCTGAGCGACACCGCCCGCCAACGCCTGGAGACCATCAGCGAAGCCACCGAGTTGGGTGCCGGCTTTCGCATCGCCATGCGTGACATGGAGATCCGCGGTGCTGGCGACCTCCTGGGTTCACGCCAGCACGGCCACATTGCAGCCATCGGCTTTGACCTCTACACCCGCCTCCTGGCCCAGGCCGTCCAAGAAGCGCGGGTACAGGGGGAGACC
>JBFFCR010000306.1:0-5264 GCA_041559855.1 Anaerolineae bacterium
ATCGTAGTGCAGGACACGCAACCCACGCCGGTCCGCGTACAGCTCGCGCAGTGCATCTTCCACGCGCTCCCGAACGCGCTGAAACAGTTCGCGCCAGGCAGGCGTCACACTGTCGCCATGCGCCGCGTCAAAGAGGACCACATCGTCCCCAAAGGGAAACGCCGCGTCTGCGGTCTTGATCGAGAACCCCGGCGGCGGCCCGAAGGTCTCTGCGTGGGCGTGCAACTGTGCGGACAGCGCGCCCATCTTTGCCACGTTGTCCAAGGTCAGCCTGTCGGCAAGGTCCGGACCGGGCATCCAGCCAAAGAGGACGCAATGGCGGGCCTCTGGCACACCGTCTGTTTTGACTGTGGTCACCAGCGCCCCATCGCGATTGGCCACGGGTTCGGGCACACCCAAACCGGTATCGCGGCTCAGAGCTTCCAGCCAGATCATCTCGGAGCGGATCTCCTGTAGGCTGTGGCCCGCCTCCGGCAGGCAGACTCGCATCGCCAGCTTGAGCCCGGCAGCGGTATCGACCCGAAAAATGCCATTCAGATCGTTGCTCACCAGGCGGACGCGACTGACCTCCAGATCGTAGTGCTGAAGCGCAGCCAACGCCATACGGCGCAGGCGAAGGGCACGCCCCCGGTTGGTAAGTTGGTCAAAATCCCTCATCATGGCTCCCTCGTAACTACGTACTCCATGGCGGACAGCGGGCTCCGCTGTCCGGTAGCCGAACTGCGCGCACAAGACGCATCTCAGCAGCGACGCCTGGGGCTTTGACAGGCCACTGGAGGCGTGCTATACTGGTCGCACAGGAAGTAATCGGGTCAGGCGGCATCGCGTACCGCCCGATTACCAGCACCCCTGATGGAGAAAAGATCATGGTCAAAGTGCGATGCTTCAAATGCGGTAACGCGTTCCAGCTCACCGAGCAGCATATCGCCAACCTCCTGGCTGCGGAGGGTATCACCAGCAAACCTACGCACTATACCGTCGAGTGCCCCCGCTGCCGGCAGGCCAACAAGGTCTCGCTCAAGCGCGTGCGCCTACCCAAGCCAGAGGCCACCGAAGACCAGGGCGAAGAAGAATAGCCACCCGTTGCAGCTCGCATGCTGCGGTGCAGGCTAACCTCCATCACCCGGCACGCTGCGTCCCGCTGCGTGCCGAACCCGCCATCTGCCTCATCCATCTGCAAGCCTGGGCCAGATAGCGCCGCACGGCAGGCGGCCACCAGGCGCGCACCGACCACGGATTCACCTCCAGCGTGACCAGACCAGCATAGCCGCTACTGCCCAGAGCCTGAAGTAGCGCGGCAAGCGGCAGATCGCCCACCCCCGGGAAGCGATGTTCCCCAAAGAGCCTGTGGACCAGTGGCAGCGTTGCCAGGGGCACATGCCCCCCCAGATCGCTCAGGTGCACATTCACCAGCCGGTCGCCACAGAGACGGCAGGCGCCTAGCAGGTCCTCGCCTGCGGTCCCGGCGTGGGCGGTGTCCAGCACGAGATCCAGATCGTGGCGTTCGGCAAAGGCGCGCAGGCGATCCAGAGGGGTCAAGGCAAAGTGCCTATGAGCCTCGGCACGGATGGCCTTGTTCTCCACTGCCAGCCGCAACCTGCCACCAGCCAGTTGGCTTTGCCAACGCTCGATCCGCTGCCGGAAGACCAGCCCCTCCCCCTCGTCCAGGCTCTCTGACCGGGGGGTATGCATGATGACCATGTCGATCCCTGCCTCGTGCGCCAGCGGGATAGCGCGCGCGATGCCGCCGTCGCGTTCCCGCCAACCCGGAAACGGCACCACAGTGGGATGGACCGAAAAGAGCGCCACCCCCTCTGCCTGGGCCAACCGCCGCACTGCCTCTCCGCCGCGCACGGCAACTTCCGGGTTGACGACCAATTCCACGCCGTCGAACCCCGCCTGCCGCGCCCAGCGAAAGACCTGCCGCAGAGGATAGGGATATAGGGTTCCGGTCGACAGACTGAATCTCACACTCGCTCCCACATGAAAACTGACCGGCACACAGGCCGGTCAGTGTACTCGTACAGCCTAGTATAGGGACAGACGGTCAATGTGTCAAGATCTGGCTCAGGAACAGCTTGGTGCGCTCCTCCTTGGGATTGGCAAAGAACTCTTTCGGCGGCGCCTCCTCCACGATCAGCCCCTCATCCATGAAGACAATGCGGTCGCATACCTCGCGGGCGAATCCCATCTCGTGGGTGACGACGATCATGGTCATGCCCGACAGGGCGAGCTCGCGCATGACGTCGAGCACCTCTTTGATCATCTCCGGGTCAAGGGCTGACGTGGGCTCGTCGAAAAGCATGATCTTGGGTTCCATAGCCAGCGCGCGGGCAATGGCGACGCGCTGCTGCTGCCCACCCGATAGTTGGCCAGGGTACTTGTCCGCCTGCTCTGGGATACCCACGCGCTCCAGCAGCTTGTGGGCCATCTCTTCGGCTTCATCTTTGGGGCGCCGGCGCACCCAGATCGGCGCCAGGGTGATGTTGCGAAGCACGGTCAGGTGAGGGAAAAGGTTGAATTGCTGAAAGACCATGCCTATCTCGCTGCGGATGGCGGCGATGTTGCGCACGTCATGGGTCAGCTCGATGCCATCCACAATGATGTCACCCTTCTGGTGCTCCTCCAGACGGTTGATGGTGCGGATGAACGTGGATTTGCCTGAACCGGAAGGGCCGCAGATGACGACGACCTCGCCCTTTTTCACCGTCAGGCTCACACCTCGGAGCGCTTCAAAGTCGCCAAACCATTTGTGCACGTCCGTGCAGACAATGATGTCGTTCGTGGTTCCGATATCTTTAGTCATTCCTCGTGTTTGCTCCCTTATCTGGCGGGCCTCAGCTCTGAGCAGCCTGCGCCCTACCTTCTGCTCTATCGCTCCCCAACGCCCAGAGCGACCTCAAGACGCCGGCTGGCACTCGACATGGCATAGCAGAAGACGAAAAAGATGACCCCGGTGACAAGGTAGATTTCTTTCTGCGTGCCGATCCATTCCGTCTGCCCGGTGACCGCCTTGGCAATGCCCAAGAGATCGAGGAGGCCGATGATCTGAACCAGGGTGGTGTCCTTGAAGAGGCTGATGAACTGCCCTACAATGGAGGGGATCATCGCCCGCAACGCCTGGGGCAGGATGATCAGTCCCATCGTCAGCACGTTGCTCAGGCCGACGGCCCTGGCAGCCTCATATTGGCCCCTGGGGATGGCCGCCAGCCCGCCCCGAACATCCTCCGCGCTGTAGGCTGCTGTAAAGAGGAGAATACCCACCATGGCGCGGATCACCCGTTCGATCCTCCAGTCAATTGGCAGGAAGAGGGGCAAGATGAGATCAGCCATGAAAAGGATGGTGATCAGTGGCACGCCGCGGATGATCTCGATGTACAGGGTGCAGAACACCTTGATCAGATTCACGCCAGGGAAGCCGCGGCGCCGTTCAATCAGGATCCCGACAGCCAAGAGCACAGGGACGACCAACCAATACCAAGGGAACCCGAAAGACGCGCTTAGTCTGATTTCCGCCAGGAAGAGCGAGCGGGCAGAGTCAAAGAATGAGGTGAGAGCGGAGACGATGCTCTCCATGGCCGGGCTGAGGTTGTCCGGCGGATGGGTGACGCCGGGCAACAGCCCGATAAAGTTGCCCAGCCCGCCAAACAGCGCCGGAAGGGCCAACCAGGCAGCTGTGACCAGAACGGTTGAGACCAGAGGAACGCCCCTGACGTTGCTCCGCCGCCCCAGGGCCAAGAGGATACCCAGTGGGAAGGAGCCGACAATGCCGATGATCGCCAGCAACAGGGTGAGCATGAGCCCACTCCACAGGGTGGGCGAGACCCCCCACAGAATGACGAGGATGATCGGAAAGGACAGCAGCCAGCCCACCATCACCCAGGTTCTAGCTCGCTGGAAACCCCGGTTCCAGATCACCCAAGTCGCCAGGGCCAGCAACAGCACCACGCCCAGGCTGGCCCAGATGCGCCAGATAGCCGACGGATCCCTAGAGGTGTACGAACCGATCAGCAAGTTGCGCCAATTGGTCGTGATCACCCCCCACCGGGCGCTCGTGAATGCCCAGGAAATGACCCCGCGGAGCACCCAAACGATGATCAATACCGCCACAGCCGTGAGTAGAGCGTTGTACCAAGAGCTGAACAGATTCTTCTTCAGCCAACCCAGCACGCCGACTTCGGTTCGCGGTGGCCCGGACGCTTGGGGAACAGTTGCCATGCCTATCTCTCCACGATCTGCATCTTGCGGTTGACCACGTTCATGACTGCCGAGATGGTCAAGCTCGAGACCAGGTAGACCGCCATGATCATCAAGAACACCTCCACCACCCTGCCAGACTGGTTCAACATCGTGTTCGCGACAGCAAATACGTCCAGGAAGGCGATGGCAATGGCCAGGCTAGAGTTCTTGGTCAGGTTCAGGTATTGGCTGATCAACGGAGGAATGATCACCCGCATCGCCTGGGGTAGAATGATCAGGCGCAGGATCTGCGTTTCGCTCAAGCCCTGGCTGCGGGCCGCTTCGGTCTGGCCGTGGGGCACGGCCATGATCCCAGCCCGCACGACTTCGGCAATAAAGGCCCCCGTGTAGACCACCAGACCAAAGAGCAAGGCCGCGTACTCTGGGGAGAGGAAGGTTCCACCCTCCACCCTCATGACCTTGTCGCCAACGATGGCAGGGAGATCCATGTACATGGGATTGTCCGGAACGAGCAACCAGCCCGCCGCCGCAATGGCGACAAAGGCAGCAACCACCCACACAAAGTTAAAGCTGGGCCGTCCGGTCTGTTTCATCCCCCGGCGCCGCAATACTATCAAGATGACCGCCACGACAGTGGCAGCCAGCAGATAGGGTGTCCAGGTGCCCATAGCTTGCGTGGCGCGGGGCCAGGGAAGCATAAGCCCACGATTGCTCACATAGATCGGACCAGGTAGGGTAAGGGCCTCCACCTGGCCCTGGGTGCCCAGCTTGGGCAGCTTGAGGATGACGGCAAAATACCAGAAAAATAGCTGAATAAGAAGCGGTGTGTTGCGAAAGATCTCCACATAGATGCCGGACAGCCGGCTCACCAGCCAGTTCCCCGACAGGCGGGCGACTCCAATCACCAGTCCGACGAGGGTGGCCAACACGATGCCGATAATGGCCACGCGGAACGTGTTGACAACGCCGACAAAGAACGCCCGCAGATACAGGTCGGTTGCGGAGAACGCAGGTCCTTCACTCAGGTCAAAGCTCGCCTCCTGGTTCAGAAAGTCAAAGCTGAA
>JBFFCR010000307.1:0-5261 GCA_041559855.1 Anaerolineae bacterium
ACTGACCGTGTGCAGGTAGCGCATGAGCGGAGCGCGCTCCGCTCCAATGGGCATGTGCTCTTTCGAGTAGATCAGGCTGATCGTGCCCATGACCTGCTGATCGTCAAGGATCAGCGAGTACACGGCTCGTTGAGTGGTGTTCTTGATCGGCTGCCAGCCAAGGGAAGAAGCTTGCTGGCTGTCGACCAGCCAGGAGCCGGCGGCGATCCGTTCCTCGATGTTGGCTTCCCATCGATCGAGGTGGGCGACGGTTGCCTCTGAAAGCTCGCCACCGCGCACTCGCACGTAAATGCCTTTTGCCAGACACACTGAGGCCGCTGTCGCCCCGAAATCCCCGATCAGGACCGAGATCGCTTCTGCTGCCACACTTGCCGGCTCCCGGCGTGCCAGCAATGCGCCAAGTCTGTCAGGAGCAGGTCGGGTCCGTGTTGCATTTGGGGTGTTGCTCGCGCTGCCCGTCATATCTCTCTGTATCGTCGCCCAGGGCTAGCTACGGCCCGGTTTGCTGCATGCCACGGCGTAGGCTCTCCGGCTAGGGATCAGTAGGTGATGTCGAGTAGGGTTTCTGCGATCTTGCGCAGTTGGTCAGCCTGCAAGGAGCTTGCCAGCATGGCAATACGCAGATAGAGGGTGTTTGTGGGTTTGATGATAAAATTGCGCATCTCGGGCGGCATCTCGTCCAATCGCTCCAACAGCTGCCGCCGCTGCTCTGCTGGGCTCGGAGGAATTTGGTCCACGTCCAGAAACTCGGCCATCGTCAGCCCGCACCGCTCGGTGGCTGCCTCCAGTTCGGCCAACGGGATTTCACGAGCCCCGTGCTCGTACTGCGAGATCATGTAGGGCGAGCAGTCCAGAGCTTTGCCCATCTCTCGCATCGATAGGCCGGCATCCTGGCGGATCTGACGCAGGCGGACAGCGAGCATCTTGCGGCGCAGCAACATGATCTCGTTCAGCGGCAGGGGCTCTGTCTCCGTCCTTTCAGGGAGTGGGAATGCGTCGTCCCACAGACTGGCTACGGGCACGTCAAACAACAGGGCCAGAGATTCTAATTGGGGCAGCGAGAAGCCCTTCTTGCCTTGCTCGTATCGCCGGTAGGCAGAAGGGGCGCAGTCCAGGACTAGGGCACACTCTTGCTGGCTCTTACCCGCATTGACCCGCGCTCGCTTGACCAGGACTCCGATGATCTTGTTGCGAATGGCAATGGTTTGTGATGTTTCCATTGAGTGATTCCTCCTAAGAGCCAAGAGGACGGAACTACAAGCATGATATGGAACTTGCGCTATTATAGCACAATCGCGGCATCTCGACAACATCTAGCGCGTTGGTGATTGCCCTACATGCAGGACAATCAGGAGGCTAGCGGGTGACCAATTCCGTCGAGACGCATCGAGAACGATCTTTTTCAGTCTGTCAGAGGTGTGGTATACTTGCGCCATGCGTGCTCCAGGGTGGTTGCGGACAATCCGTGACGGTGTAGTCAGGGCGGCCGGGAACCGCCTTCTTGTAGTCTTGCTGCTGACCCTGCTGGCACTTGGTCTGCGCTTGATCCGCCTGGCCAACCAGCCGCTGTGGTGGGATGAAGGCTGGAGCCTATTTTTCGCCACGTCCGGCATCCGCGAGATGCTGGAGTTGACAGCCGTGGACATTCACCCTCCCCTGTATTATCTCGTGCTGCACTCTTGGATCCGGGTGTTTGGCCCAGGCGTGGTCTCGGTACGGCTCCTCTCGGTGCTGCTCGGGACGGCCGCGATACCCCTGCTCTACGCCGCGGGGCGGCGGCTGGCGGGGCATAGAGGAGGGATGCTGGCGGGCCTCTTGTTGGCCATTTCCCCTTTCCACATCTTTTACTCCCAGGAAGTGCGCATGTACGGGCTGGTGACGCTGCTCGGTGTGGCTGCTTTCTATTTCACCACCCTCTGGGAGGCCAGAAATGGGAGGCCGGGCATCGGCGCCTGGCTGGGCTACGTCCTGGCAGCTATGGCGGCGCTATGTACAGCGTACTATGCGGCATTCCTGCTCTTGGCGTTGAACCTCTACATGCTCTCTCGCTGGCTGCGCGCCAGGCGCTCTTTGCGAGAGCCGTCTGCGCGGCCGGCACCCCGACTGTCTACATGGTTGGGGGCGCAACTGGCGGTGCTCCTCCTTTGCCTGCCGTGGATATGGTATGCCGGTGGAAAGCTCCTCACCTATGTGCGTTTCAAGGTCGGCGTCGAGGGGGACCCCTCCTTTGGTCCCTTGGTGTACCTGGTCCGCCACCTGGCGGCTTTTGACTGGGGGCACGCCGAGGGCATGCTGGCCGAATGGTGGTGGGTGGGGTTGTTGCCCTTGATTATTCTGCTTCTGGGGCTGGGGTACAGCCTCTGGCGACGGCACTCCGATGGCGGGGGCGCCACTGGTCCAGACCTGGCCTATGCGCTCCCGTTGGGCATAGTCGCCGTTATTGTGGCCTGTGGATTCGCCATCAATCTCGTCCTGCCCTTTAACCCTCCCCGCAGTGAGCGCCTGCTGCTAGTGGCCTTGCCAGCCTACCTGGTGCTATTTGCCACGGGATTGCTCGCTCTGGGGCGCACCAAGCGCTGGCTGGCGACCGCGACCACGGGGCTCTTTGTACTCCTGGCGTTGGTGTCCTTGGTGTGCTTTTACGCCACCCCCCGATATCGCTCCGACGATTACCGGCCTCTGGTCGAACGGGTGCGCGCTCTTGGGTTGCCCGGCGATGCCGTTCTTTGCGTTCATCCCTGGCAGATCGGGTATTTCCACGCGTACTTGCCGGATGAGGACGATCGACCCACACTGGTGCTAACGCCGCAGCAGGTGGTCCCATCGGCGCGCCAGTTCTGGGCTGACGATCCTGCGCTCATGGCGGCAGGGCTGGACAGCTTGCTGGAGGAGTACGGGCGGCTCTGGTTTGCAGACCACAGGACCATGGGCCGCGTGCTGGAGAGCGCGATAGAGGGCTATCTGGTCGGGCACGCCTACCCGGTACTGGACGAGTGGTACGGCACGAGTACGGTCCTATCATTCTTTGCCGACGCTGAACCCGAGACCCAGCCGGTCAACGCGCAGTTTGGCGAGTGGTTGGCGCTGAAGGGTGCAGCCCTGAGTGCCGGTCCCCTCGAAGCTGGCTGGGGTGTTGCTGCGGTGGACCTGGCCTGGCAGCTTTCTGAGCGACCGGCTGAAGACTATACGGTTGGCCTGCGGTTGGTGGGCACGACCGGACAGATCTGGGCGCAGCGGGATGCAGTGCCCAGCGGGGGCCTGCTGTCGTTCACAGAATGGCCTGTGGGGGAGACCCAGATCGATCGTCATGGGGTGCTGGTGCCTGCCGGGACGCCGCCGGGTGAATACACGCTTACGCTGCGTGTCTACCGCAGCGAGGACCTCGAAGTGGTTCCGGTGACGTTTGAGGGCGGAAGCGGCGGCGAGGTGGTGCTCGGAAGTCTGCGGGTCTCCCATCCAGAGACACTGCCGCCGGTGGAAGCCATGACATTTGAGCAGTCGCTTCAGGTCGATTTTGATCACAGATTGAGGCTGCTGGGCGCCAACGTCCCCGATGAATCTGCGCCGTTCTTGCCCGGCGAGGCGGTTCCTGTAGAGCTGTTCTGGCAGGCACTGGATGCTCCGGGCCAGGACTATTTCCCGAGGCTTTGTCTCCTTGATGCTGGGGATGCCGTGGTTGCCGAGTTGGTAGAGAAGCCGGTGTCGGGGACCTATCCCACCGCCTGGTGGCGCGCCGGTGAGTTGGTGCGCGATCCGCACCATCTGCCAATCCCCGCGGCTGTTCCTTCAGGGACGTATCACCTGACAGCCGGCTTGATACGGGCCGACGGTAGCGATGTAGAGATTGCTGGCGGGACTGCGGCCCTCGATCTGGGTACGATACAGGTCCGGGAGGGCGAGCACAACTTTAAGCCGGCGGAGCCAGAGTATGTCCAGGTGGCGCAGTTTGGCACAAGTGTGGAGATGGTCGGCTACGACCTCCGGGAGGCTGTGCGCGCTCCTGGCTCGCCGCTGAATGTGACGCTCTACTGGCACGCGCTTGAGACGCCAGATCGAGACTATCACACCTTTGTCCACCTGCTTGACGCCAGCGGCGAGATCCTGGCCCAAGATGACGGGCCGCCAGCAGGGGGCAAGGTGCCGGTGATGGGCTGGCTGCCTGGTGAATACCTGATCGACACTCGGTCGCTCCACCTGCCGCCTGCTCTAGCCGATGGCGAGTACCGCTTGGGCGTTGGCTTCTACGACCCGGTCACCGGCGTGCGGCTCGGCGACCGTGTGATCCTCGGTGTGTCCATCCCCGTAAGCGCGGAGGAGGGCTGCCAGTGTCCCTGAAGCCAAAGTGGCAAAGACGGCACGATGTGCTGCGCCAAAGAACGAGTGCATAGACTGATTCATAGCCGAGACATCATCGACGAAAGGATGCTGCAATGGCAGACTACGACCGACTGACAATCCACAACGTGCGAGAGCAGATCGTGGGCGTGGATGCCCTGGTGCCCCTGCTGGACGGCTCGCGACGCGTGTACGTCAACTTTGACAACGCAGCCAGCACGCCTGCCCTCAGACCGGTGTTCGACAAGGTCAACGAATTCATGGACTGGTATTCCAGCGTCCATCGCGGAACCGGCTTCAAGAGCCAGATCGCTACCGAGGCCTATGACCTGGCTCACGACATTGTGGGCTGTTTTGTGGGGGCTAATCTGGAGACCAATACGGTCGTCTTTGGCAAGAACACCACGGAGGCGATCAACAAGCTGGCTCGTCGCTTCCCCCTGGAGCCAGAGGATGTGGTCCTCTGTTCTCTCATGGAGCACCACTCCAACGACTTGCCGTGGCGGCTGCAGGCTCAACTAATCCATATTGACGTCCACGACGACGGCTCGCTGGACGAGAAACACTTTGACCGGCTGCTGGACCACCATGGAAGCAAGGTCAAGTTGGTAGCCATCAGTGGAGCCTCGAACGTGACCGGTCACATCAACCCTATCCACCGTCTGGCGGAGAAGGCGCACGCCGTCGGGGCCAAGATCCTGGTGGATGCGGCCCAGTTGGCCCCCCACAGGGTCATCGACATGAGGCCCGATGAAGCCCCGGATCACCTCGACTTTGTGGCGATTTCGGCGCACAAGATGTACGCGCCCTATGGCACGGGCGCGCTCGTCGGCCCTACCTCGATCTTTGCCCAGGGCACGCCCGACATGGTCGGCGGAGGCACGGTGGATATCGTCACCGTGGACGATGTCCGTTGGGGACACCCG
>JBFFCR010000308.1:0-5249 GCA_041559855.1 Anaerolineae bacterium
CAACGGCAGCGCTGCCCGCTTGATGGAGGCCAGCTCACCGACAAGGATCTCGCGCTTGATCTCCAAGCCCACCAGGAAGAAAAAGACCACCATCAGCCCGTCGTTCACCCAATGGAGCAAGCTGTGCTTCAGGTACAGCTCGCCCAGCGAGAAGGAGAGGTAGGTCTCCCACAGGCCAAAGTAGCTATCGCTCCACGGGGAGTTGGCCAAGGCCATTGCCAGCACCGTCGCCAACAGCAGCAGGATGCCGCCTGAAGCCTGTATCTGCGCAAACTGCCGGAACACGAGGCGCAGCCGTATGCCCAGCGGCTTTTGGATCTCTGCCGCAAGCGAGTCCAGATCCCAGGGGCCGTCGTAGCGCATCCCGTTCAGAAAAAAGACCGGCGTGCCGGTGGCCCCGCTCAGCACCGCGCTGCGGAAATCCTCTTGAACACGGTCGGCATGGATGTGATCGTCGAGATCCCGCCGGAACTGCTCCATGTCCAGCCCAATCTCTTCAGCGAATCCCTCCAGATCGGTGCGCTCCAGGGTCCCCTGGTGCTCGAACAGGATGTAATGCATTTCCCAGAACTTGCCCTGCGCGCCCGCCGCCTGGGCGGCCTCTGCCGCTAGCTGGGCGTGCGGGTGGGGCGCAGATAGAGGAAAGTGACGGAACACGTAGCGCAGCCGTTCCCCAAACCGCTCCTGCAGGTCACGGACGATGGGCACCACTTGGCGGCAGTAGCGACACTCATAGTCTCCATACTCCACCAGCGTGACTGGCGCATCCTCAGGACCCAGCACGTGATCCCGCTTGCCAACCGGCAGCGTCAGTTTCGCAGTAGCTACATCTGCCATGCAATCCCTCCTCGTGCAGGTTCGTTGTCGCCAGGGCGACCCCGGCGCCCACCATGGCATTATACCACAAGCTGCACTCCTTACGCTAACGCGGTGCAAGGCTAATGTCTCCCGAGCGCGACCCTGTCCTGCAGCCAGGCATACGAAAAACCCTCTGCTCCAGGGGAACCGGGGGCGAGCTAGGCTGGCTACGCTCTGGAAAGCGCAGCGCTCAAAGGCCGGCAGACCCTGGCTGCCGCGTTCCGCTGTCAGCTTGACGTCATGGCAGGACCAAGGATTGTGATAGCATTCTAGGGCAAGTCAAGCTTCTCTGGTGCGGGCGGTGTGACCCTTGGTCGAGAGAGAGCCGGGGAGGGGTGGTTTGCGGCCATGTCGTCGGAACCGGACGACATCTGCAAGATCTAGGCCGAAAGCTTCCGGGGTAAGGACCATCTGAAGCAGATGCTTGGCGCGGCTCAGGAGAACGTGGCTGCCACGTTCACGACGGCGCCGCTTTGAGCGGCCCACCGCATCATGCAGCGAAGCGGCAGATCGATCGAAGAGACCGGCAAGCTGCTTGCTGCCGTCATGGTTGGAGCACAGTGCCTCAGTTGGACTATTCGACGCTGGACGATGAAGCTTTGACCCGGCTGATCGTGCAGGCTCGCGCAGAGACATTGAGCGAGCCGTACGCTGGCTACAGCATGCTGGTCTCTGGCCTGGCCCTCAATTCAGTTGGCGCTAATGGAACCGCTGAAGAGATCACCCAGGACGTCTTTGTCCGCGTCTGTCAGCGCGGCCGCCACTATCGCGCCGACTGCGACTGGCACGCTGGTCATCAGCCGGGATGCGGAGTGAGGGTTCCTGGCCCTCAGCATGCCGGGCCATTCCCACATTAACAGGCCTACCACTTCAACGTCATCCAGCAGCTTCTCCTACCTGTGGTGGTCAGCACCGCGGTATGCGTGGACAAAGCGCTCGATGCGTTCCGCGTCGAAGCCCTCAAACTGGTCGATGCGCTGCCATGCAGTGAGGGCGATGCGTGTGTCCATTCCGGGATATGGCGCGAGAATCACACCCTCGTCATAGTGCTCGACGACCTCTGCCAGTTGCGCCACAAGGTCCGGGCAACCCTCCGGGCAGTCGTAGTTGACGATCACACCACCATCCTCTAGGTTGTGAACCTGTAGCTGGTTGGGGATTGGCTCGTCGTGTACTCCCCATCGCGCCAAGGAACCCAGGTGCGGTCCAGAGGTGGGCGGGAGGGTGTTGTAGGCGAACTGGCCCACCTGCGCCTCGACGATGTGGGCATTGCCCTGGCTAGGGACATACTCGCCGGGCTGGGGAGTGAGTATGTCCCACAGGATCAAGGCTAGCAAGCCGCCAACCGCAACCAATGCCAGGCTAGTATAAAGAATCCGACGGTTTCTGTACCGCCTGGCGCGTGCCTGCCGTCGTTGTGCTCGCGCGCTGGCCGGGGAACCCGTATTTCTCTGTTTTGCGCTCACTGCCATTTCTGCCGTCCTCCTGGAATTGATCGGCCGGAGGGAACACGAGCACCCCCAGCCATTAAAGGAGAGGTATCCACTATTCTTTGTAGCCCCCAATGCTCAGTCTATCAGGGTTTCGGTGTCGCCGCCAGCGCCGTTCGGCTCACGCTGGCTCGTGCAGAACTGTCTATGCATGTTCTGCCGTCAGCTCGGCCTTTGTGCGGCGGCGACGCAAGGCCAATAACACGACGACCCAGTAGCAGAAGTAGGCTGCCCCCTCCGTCAGCGATGGATTGCCGTTGTAGCCCAGCAACGTCTTGAGGATCAGCCCCCCGCTCGAGTTTTCGTCGAGCACTGGGTTGATATCCCAGACATGTTCGACCACAGCCGGAACAATCCCTGCCTCATTCAGCTCGTGAATACCGTGGGCCACCAGACCGGCTGCGAAAACGATCAGCACGATGCTGGTCAACCGGAAGAAGGTGCGCACATCTAGCCGGGCAGTGGTGGCAAAGATCAACCAGCCGGCGAGCGCCGCTAGGCCTAGCCCAAGAAGTCCGCCGATCAGCGTCGCTGCGGCCGTGACGGTGAAGGTAGCCGCTGTCAAGAACAGAGCCAGTTCGATTCCTTCTCGCAGCACGGCGAGAAAGGCCAGGGAAAAAATCGCCCATGTGCCACCACCCATGGCTGCCCGGCGCACATCGCGCTCCAGCTCTGCTTGCACGTGCCGGCCCTGCCTGTCCATCCAGAAGATCATCCAGGTCAGCACACCAGCAGCCAGCAGCATAGCCAAACCCTCGAAAACCTCCTCCGTCCGGCCCTCGAAGCTGATGCCCAGGGCATAGAGTCCAACACCCGTGCCCAGGCTCAACAGGCCTGCCATGCCCGCGCCGAGCCAGACGATCGTCTTCTGATCCCGGCGCCCGACGCGGCGCAAAACACCCAGCACTATGCCCAAGATAAGGGCAGCTTCTAACCCCTCTCGAAATGCCAATAGCAATGCAGCTATCACTTGTGCTAGTTCACTCCTTGGTTACCCGACGATCTGCCCGTCGAGAATCTGGACGATGCGACCGGCGTAGCTCGCCGCCTGGGAATCGTGCGTGACCATGATCACGGTCTGGCCGTCAATGTTCAGTTCTCGTAGCAGGGCCAACACCTGCTCACCGGTGGTCCGGTCCAAGTTTCCGGTTGGCTCGTCAGCTAGGAGAAGCGGTGGCTGGTTGACGATGGCCCGCGCCACAGCGACTCGCCCCTGCTCACCGCCCGAAAGCTGGTAAGGCAGGCGATCCTCCTTGCCCTGCAAGCCCACCCGAGCCAACGCTTCGCGCGCGCGGACCAGTTTTTCGGCCTTGGGGAGGCGCGCAATGGCCAGGGACAGCAATACGTTCTCCTGAGCGGTCAGATAGGGCAAGAGCTGCAACTGCTGAAAGACGAAACCGACGTACTCGTGGCGAAAATCGGCTTGGCGCTCGACGTTCAGGCCATACACTTCGATCCGGTCCACCACCACCCGGCCCTGGCTGGGGGGATTCATCGCCCCAAGCACAGTCAGCAAGGTGCTCTTGCCCGAGCCCGATGGCCCCATCACCGCCACGAATTCGCCCTCAGAGATCTGCAGGTTCACGTCTCGAAGGGCATGAACCGGCACGCTGCGGCCGTTGTACGTCTTGGTCACCTTCTCCAACTGAATCATCGTCCTACCTCTGCTACAGAGACCGCAACGCCGTGGTTGGGTCGAGCCTGGCGGCGTTGGCAGCGGGATAGAGGCTGGCCAACAGGCCGACCAGCAGTGCCCCACCGACGGCACCAGCGGCCAGGACAGGATTCCAGCCTACAGGCGCAAAGACGTTCGCCAGCCGGGGTGCAAGGACAATGGCAGCGCCCATGCCCAGCAACCAGCCCAGCAGGCCGCCACCCAGGCTGACCAGCGCCGCCTCGCCGAGAATGACGCCCATCACGTGCCGCTGGCGAAAACCCAGTGCGCGGAACAGGCCGATCTCCTGGCGCCGTTCGGCTACGGCTCCAATCATCGTGGTCAGCACAACCAGCCCGCCGATTATCACGACCACCGCCGATACGGCCAAGGCAAAGCGGCTCAACTGATTGACTGTCTCCATGCGCAGCGTCACAGCCTGACGCAGGGCTGTCACACGGGCCTGGGGCAACACACCACCGATCTGCTCGACCATGTCCTCAACGGGACACTCGGAGCAGAGCGCCGACACTTCGACAAGGCTTACTCCCTGCGGCTTGTTCATGACCTGCTGAGCGGCAGCCAGGTCGATGAACAGGATGTCGTCGTCCTGCGAACCGTTTTCAGCCAGGACACCGGCCACGCGAAACTGGCGGTCGTTGATTTCAACCTCGTCGCCGGGGTCGAGGTCTAGGGTGCGAGCCAGGCGCACACCGACGACGGCCTCATCCGAGGCGTCCGGCTCCTCTCCTTTCGTGTCCCACCACTGCTTGAGCCGAAACTCGTCCTCAAAGCGCACCCCTGCTACCAGTACCGTGCGCCCGCCGATGGGCAGGGCTCCCAGTAGCTTGGGGGCGATGACGCTGATGTTGCGTGCATTCTTGATGGTCCGGATGCGATCCAGGTCGGCCAGGGTCAGTTCGCCGACGTCGTAGGCTGCTGAGGCGACGGTCACGCCGCCGTAGGACAGCGACAGGTCATTGGCCTTGGGCACGATAAGGATATTGGCCCCATACTCGTCCAGCTTGTTGGCCACGTCCGCCTGCATCGCCGTGGTGATGGCCATCAGGGCTACGACAGTTGCTACGCCGATGGCCAGGCCGGCAACCAGGAGCAATTTCCGGCCCACCCGACGGCGCAGGTTACGAAAGACAACGTCAATGAGCCGCATGGCACTCGCCTCCTAGAAGTAGCTCAGGCCTTTGATGATGTCTTCTACTAGAATGACGAGCGAGTCGCCCTCTACC
>JBFFCR010000309.1:0-5248 GCA_041559855.1 Anaerolineae bacterium
ACCATGCGCACGATGATGGAAGCGTTGTAAAACACATGCGCAATGAGGACCAGCGCCAGTGTATGCTGCAGGCGCAGGGGCGGCGCGCTCAGGTTCAGGATAGCCATCAGCCAGCGGTTCAGATGGCCCTGGGGCCCGAGCAGTGCAGTAAAGGCCGCCGCCACGACCATGGTCGGCAGGACAAAGGGAATGGAGGTCAAGGCCCGGAGCAACGACTTGCCACGAAACTCGTACCGGGCAAACACGTAGGCAGCCGGCATCCCTGCCAGCAGTGTCAGTACCGTGGAGAGGAGGGCCTGCCCAGTGGTAAAGGCAAGCAGCCGCGCAAAGTATGGATCAGAGAACAGGGCCCGAAAGGGTGACAGATCGAGGCCGCCCTCCGGCGCCAGGCCCAGGGCCAGTATCTCGGCCAACGGGTAGAAGAAGAACAGAGCCAGGAAGAAAAGGGGCAGCAAGAAGAGCAGAGCCGCCGCCAGGCCCTGCCAGCCAACCCTCGTCATCGCATTGCGCCAGTTGCTCAAGCCAGCCCCCACCGATTGCCCCTTTCTGGAAACATTGTACCATGCCAGGGTAGGTGCGTCAATCGAGGGTCCGGCCCAATGACGCCGCGCCTTGTGAGACAACGGCAGACAGACTACCCATACGCGAAGGCTGTCGCCGGGGCGTATGACACGGACGGTCGCTAGGGGACTTTTGCTGGTTTGTCTTCCCCAGCCAAAAGGCGCAGCGGGGCAAAGGAAAGTCGATGGATGGCGCTGGGGCCAAGCCGTGGCAAGGCGGCGCGGTGCTGCGGCGTGCCGTAGCCTTTGTGCTGAGCGAATCCATAGCCGGGGAATTGCGCATCGAGGCTAACCATCATCCGGTCGCGGCTGACTTTGGCGACAATGGAAGCAGCGGCGATGGAGAGAACAAGCGCATCGCCCTTGGGCAGGCTCACCTGGGGCAACGGTTGATCGGGCAATGAGACGTGATCGATCAGCAGATGGTCAGCCGGGGGTGAGAGGGCCTCCAAAGCAAGGAGCATGGCTTTGCGGGTGGCGGGAACGATGCCCAGCTCATCGATCTCGCCCGGCGGCACCGCGCCCACACCCCAGGTCAGGGCGTAGCAAACGATCGCCTCCAGCAACACCTCGCGCCGGGCCGCCGTGAGTGCCTTTGAGTCGCGGACGCCTGAAAGAAATCGCTCCAGTTCCGGCTGATCGGGTGGCAGGATCACAGCTGCAGCGACCACGGGGCCAGCCCAGGAGCCCCGTCCCGCTTCATCCAAGCCTGCGACGCAACAGTATCCAGCTTCCCACAGGCGCTTTTCGTAGGCCAGGTTTGGCAGCAATGGTTCCTAACCCTTCCAGGACTTGGATGCCGGTGCTCGTGTGGGTCCTATGTCGAATCGCTGAGGCGACCGCCGGTCAGAGGGCGCCCTCCTGGGGTTGGTCACGTCCGGGCTCCAAAAACAAAAGAAGGGCCGTGCAATGGATAGCGAGTCCGAGACCCGCACGCCGTCGCACACCCCTCATCGCCAGTCAGACTTGGCGGCTAGTTGCGCGCGTATCGCTTCTCCCGCAGACGAGCGGCCTTGCCCTGCCGGTCGCGGAGGAAATAGAGCTTGGCCCGGCGCACGTGGGCATGCCGGAGCACTTCGATCTTTTCAATGCGCGGGGAGTGAAGCGGAAATGTTCGCTCAACGCCTATGCCATGGGCGGCAACACGGCGCACGGTAAAGTTGGCATTGACACCGCCCCCCTTGCGCATGCGCATGATGGTGCCGCGCACCAACTGGATCCTCTCCCGCTCGCCTTCGACGATGCGGTAGTGAACCTGCACATCATCGCCGACGCGGAGATGCGCCAGATCTGATTTGAGGCCAATGTCCTCTTTCTGCTGTTGCTCTTCTACTGATCTCAACAAATCGCTGCTCATAATCTCATCCTCATCTCGGTATCGCAAGCGGGGATTATACCATAGCTGCTCCCTGGCGCCAAATCCGACACCACTTTTGACAGATCTCCCAGGAGGCGTTCCCCTGCCACTGCCCCAGCTTGATTAGCGTCTGCTTGCCGTAGGGTAGCCGTTCAGTGAGCATCCAGCAAGGCCGGCACGCCTGTGATATGATAGGTGCAGCAAACGCAAGTGACTCAGCCACATATTAGTCTGAGCCATGCGCGCTTGGAAATCTCTTCTCCTCCTTTTGACTGAGAGCCAAGGGTCTGGGGCCACCCTTGGCTCTCCTGTTTATGATCGACTGTCGATGAGGCATTGGCCGGGGTCAGATCCCGGTCTTTTCACAGCCACGCGCTGCTCATGTCACACTCCAGCAGCCAACCGGCGCACTCCCACTGGTCCGAAGAGCACATTTGCCACCCGCGGCTTTCTGTGCTAGAATGCGCCGCGGCGGTATGATCCGAGTTCCCTGCATCTGCGCTCAAAACGAGCGGGGATGGAGACAGTGCTTGAGAGCGAAGGAGCGTCAGATCAACGGCAGAATCCGCGACCAGGAGACGGCGATGGGCACCGCCGGGGAAGGACTCCCCGGGCGAGTGCCCTCTTTTTCTATTGGAGTGGAGACTGTCCTGGCAAGGGGTCGCATCGCGTGATTCTGGAGTTACCAGGGCTTGTTGACGTGCATGTGCACCTCCGCCAGCCAGGCGGCGAGCACAAAGAGGATATCCGCAGTGGCAGCGCCGCCGCTCTCGCAGGCGGCGTTACTATCATCCTGGACATGCCCAACACCACGCCACCCCTAGTCGATGGCACGACGCTAGAGAACAAGCGTACGCTGGTGGAGCAGCATGCCCTCTGCGATGTGGGCGCCTACATCGGCGCGACAGAGACCAACGCGCCCGAGGCCGCCTCCCTCGCGGACCGAGCGACTGGCCTCAAGATCTATCTGGATCAGACCTACGGTCCCCTGCGCATGCGCAGCCTCTCGGCTCTGCTCGCCCACTTTTCCACCTGGCCTGCCGAGCGGCCTATCGCGGTTCACGCCGAGGGTTTGTCGGCAGCGGTAGCGATCGGACTGGCGCGGAGCTATGGCAAGCGACTGCACCTGTGCCACGTCAGCCGCGCCGACGAGATTGCCCTGATCCGCGCCGCCAAGGCATCCGGCGCGGCACTCACCTGCGAGGTCACGCCGCATCATCTCTTCTTGACCGAGGCCGACGCTAAAAGGTTGGGGCCATACGGCGATATGAGGCCCACTCTGGCAACGGACGTCGACGTGGCTGCGCTGTGGGCCAACCTCGACGTCATAGACTGCGTCGCCACCGACCACGCCCCGCATACACGGTCTGAGAAAGAAGGCGAACAGGCGCCTCCTGGTGTTCCCGGGCTGGAGACCATGCTGCCGCTCCTGCTCACGGCAGTCTGCGAAGGCAGGCTTACCCGAGAGCGATTGGTGGAACTGACCCACGAGGCACCGAGGCGCATCTTTGGCCTTCCCGAGCAATCTGATACGCGCGTCTTGGTGGAGGCAGATGCACGCTACAGACTCGGTGCCGAGAAACTGCATACCAAGTGTGGGTGGACTCCTTTCGAAGGTATGTCCGTGCGGGGCAAGGTGAGGCAGGTATTGCTGCGCGGGCAGATCGCCTACCAAGACGGCGAGATCAAGGTCAGGCCAGGGTATGGTAAAGCCATCATGCCTCTGAGCCACCGATCCTGACACGCAATCCACAGCACGTTTCGGGTTGCTTGCAGCACAAGGAGGAGAAACTCATGGAAAACGATTCCGTTGGCATCACGAAAACCGTGGGACTGGCTCCAAACCTATCAAGCGGATTCTACGGCCAGGATATCATCTCTGTCCGCCAGTTTAGCCACGACAACCTTACATACATCTTTGGTGTAGCGGACGAAATGCGGGCGATCGTCAGAAGGGTCGGCGCCTCTGACCTGCTCAAGGGCCACGTGCTGGCTTGTGTCTTTTACGAGCCCAGCACTCGCACCAGTTCTTCGTTCATCGCTGCCATGTCGCGGTTGGGAGGCAGCGTCATCCCCATCAACGAGGTACGCTATTCGTCGGTGACCAAGGGCGAGAGCCTGCCCGACACCATTCGCACCCTGGAATCCTACGCCGACGTCATCGTCCTGCGCCATCCAGACGTGGGCGCCTCCGAAGTCGCAGCCGAATATGCCCGCAAGCCGATCATCAACGCCGGTGATGGCGTCGGAGAGCATCCCACCCAGGCGCTGCTCGACCTGTACACGATCCGGGCGGAACTGGGCAAGATCGACGGGCTCCACGTCGCAATGGTCGGCGATCTGCGCTACGGCCGGACTGTCCACTCTCTGGCACGCCTCCTCTGCCTCTACGATGTCAGGATGACCTTCATCTCACCCGAGATCCTGCGCCTGCCGCTGGACGTGATGAACGAGGTTAAGGCTAAGGGCAAGGAGGTCCGCGAGACGTACGACGTCCACGATGCGATCGCCGACGTGGACGTACTGTATGTCACACGCGTCCAGCGAGAGCGGTTTGCAGACCAGGCCCAGTACGAGGCGGTAAAGGACTACTATGTCATCACACCAGAGCTGCTGGAGCGCGCCAAGGAAAAGATGGTGATCATGCATCCCCTGCCGCGGGTGAATGAGATTAGCTACGCCATCGACGACGACTCCAGAGCGGCGTACTTTCGGCAGATGGAAAACGGGATGTACATCCGCATGGCCTTGCTGGCAGCGGTGTTAGGCAAGGCATAACCGCGGAAGAGGCATCTTCCCAAGGGAGCCTCGGCCAGAACTGGGCCAACGGCGTGTCAAAGAGAACGCCCGGGGCCAGCTATCGTCACCCTGGAGGGCGCCATCAAAGTCGGCGATGCGCATACTCTGGGCACGATCGCTAGGGCTTGAGCTTTGCCCCAAGGTATGGTATCATGGCAACGTCAGGAGTTTTCCACAGCCGAGTGCACTCCGGATAGGGGGACATGTCAGACGCTATCGAGATCAGTGGACTGCAGAAGGTTATCGACCAAGACCTGGTCATCGATGTCGATTCCCTCGTCGTGCGGGCAGGCGAGATCGCAGCCATCGTCGGACCGCCCGGTAGCGGGAAAGCGACTCTGCTGCAGCTCCTCGTTGGCCAAACGCGCCCGACGGCGGGCACACTTTGCGTACATGGGCTGAGCCCTTTCTCAGAGAGAGGGAGTCTGAGTCACACACTGTGTGTGCTTTTCGCCGACGACGCAGTGTACAAGCGCCAGTCGCCGTACAGCAACCTCAGATTCAACTGCCGCCTCTACGGTCTGCCGGCCTC
>JBFFCR010000310.1:0-5229 GCA_041559855.1 Anaerolineae bacterium
AGAAGCCTCCTGCAGTCGTCAGCGCAAGGATGGCTCCGAAGATCCAGAGGGCCCGGTAGTTCCGAACCAACTGCCAGGTTCGCCTCAAAAGGTTTCTGTACTCCATGATCTGTGACTCCTTTCGTCAACCGATTTGTCCTTCAGTGTATCACAGGGGTGCTGGCCCTGCATCAGGCAGGTGGGCAATCTTGGACCTGGACAGATGGGGGATTTCGCCCTCGGCTGGGTGGCTAATGACCGGTCCTCCTCTAGCAGAATCGCCATGCGCATCACAGTAGCGGAAAGTGTAACCTATGTCTCCGAACAGGTGTTACCCATCTATCCGGTCAATACAGTGGCCCGGGGGAAGTGGTTCTTTGACGAGGTTTTGCCACCACGCACCACGGAATTGACAGCCCCTGCCACCAATTGTAGAATGACGCTTTGGACTGAACGAACGTTCAGTTGGAGTTGGGGTGAGGTGGCTGGGATGGAAGAAGGCAGATCGCTGGCGACACGGAGATGCATCCTCGAGGCTGCACAGCAGCTGTTCGCGTCTCACGGCTATCATGGGGCATCGATCCGCGACATCGTCCAAGCCTGTGGTGTATCAAACGCGGCACTCTACTACCACTTTGGCAGCAAGCAGAACCTGTACCTTGAGGTGCTGAGAGAATACCTCGCTGGCGTCGTCGGCCAGTTGCAGAGTGCAGATACAGGTGAGGGACCCTGCCGCAGCCGGTTGACCCGCGTGGCTCTGGCTCACGCCCGGATCATCCTGGAATCCCGGAATGTGCTGCAAACCTTGCTCCGCGACGTAGCCGCACTGGACCATGCGGACATGGTGCGCCTGATCCCAGAACTGAGCGACAAGATACCGGCGACCTTTGCCGGCATCTTGAAGGACGGCATCGCTGCCGGGCAGATCCGCGCCGTGCCCGCGCGTCGCACGGGGATCCTGCTGATGGGCATGGTCAATGCCATGGCGGTCCGGCGGCTCTATGCGGAGGTCGAGACCACGACGGAGCAAGATGTAGGCTTGGTTGTTGATGTGCTACTCGAAGGTATCGCTGTACGTCCAAATCCGATGGAGGCTGTGAACTATGATTGAATCGCTGATCGATCGTCTGACCCGCGCATCGCTGCGCATCAAGTGGGTCACCGTAGCCCTGGCCATCGTGGCCCTTGTGGCGGGCGCGTTCGCCCTCACGCAATTGAACCAGGAACTGATCCCCGACATCGAGTTCCCTACGACCATCGTCCTTGCCCGCAACCCAGGCATGGAGCCGCAGGATATGTGCGATGAGGTCACGATCCCCATCGAGGATGCGCTCAAAGACATCGAAGGCGTCGTCAATGTCGAATCGACGACCAGCAGCGTCTTCGCGTTCATCCAGGTCCAGAGCGAGTTCGGCCTTGACATGGAAGCGTTCAGGACCGAGATCATAGACTCGATCGAGGCGCTGAGCTATCCAGAGGGCATGGAGACACCGGAGCTTCTCACCTTCGGCATGGACGATCTGCCAGCGGTGTACGGCAGCATCTCGTCTCAGGAGCTTTCGCTGCCCGAACTCAAGGCGCTCGTAGAATCTGAGATCTTGCCCGTGATCGAGGAGATCCCCGGTGTGGCTGCGGTGCAGGTCAGCGGCGGGCAGGAGCTGCCGACAGAGCCTCCGCCAACGCCGGAGCCCACGCCAGCGGATGAAGAAGCGGCGGGGCTCGACCTCCCAGAGTCGTGGGTGCTGGGTGCAGCGGCTATGCAGCAGACCTTGACCACCACATCCGACCTCACTCCGCAGGTGATCGCCACCGTAGTATCCTTTGCGCCCCAGATGCTGCAAGAGCTCACGCCTGAGATGTTGCTTGCCACGCCTGCGGACGCGCTGGCTGCTCTACCTGCAACCTTTTACGACACGCTGGACGCGGACCTGCGCGCCGAGCTGGAAGCCATTGCTGCCGGGACCGTTGAGGCCTTTATCCCCACCAACACCATCACGCGCGTGGACGGCAATCCGAGCTTGAGGCTGATCATCTACAAAGACGGCGAGGCAAACACGGTCTCTGTCACCCACGCTGTCTATGACGAGATGTCTGCGCTAGAGCAGGACTATCCTGGCCTTCGGTTTGACGTTACTTTCGAACAGGCATCATTCATCGAGGAGTCGATCAGCGGCGTGACCCGCGAGGGAGCCCTCGGCGCGATCTTTGCGGTGATTGTGATCCTGCTCTTCCTGAGCGGCACGGTGCGGGGGCGCTACAGGCCCTCCTGGCGCAGCACACTGGTCACAGGGGCGAGCATCCCGCTCTCGGTGTTCATGGCCTTTGCCCTGCTCCGCTGGTTGCCAGCGGTCGCAAATCTGGGCCTGGAGCCGCTGGCAAGCGCCACAAGGGATATTCCGGTACTGGGCGCCATCCTCATGTTGATCCACCGCATGTTTCCCACCGACTATACGCTCAACATCATGACCCTGTCCGGTATGACCGTCGCCGTCGGCCGCGTGGTGGACGACTCGATCGTCGTTCTTGAGAACATCTATCGTCACATCCAGCGCGGGGACGATCGCAGGCAGTCGGTGCTACAAGGCACGAGGGACGTCGCCATAGCGATCCTGGCCTCCACCGTCACGACAGTGATCGTCTTCATGCCCATCGGCCTGGTGGGCGGCATCATCGGCGAGTTCTTCCTACCCTTTGGCATCACGGTCGCCTACGCCCTGGGCTCGAGTTTTCTCGTCGCCGTCACCATCGTGCCGGTGCTGGCCTACCTGTTCATCCGCAAAGAGCACTTGCCTGAGGAGAAAGAGACGGCGCTACAGCGCTGGTACACGCCTGTCCTGGAGTGGGCACTGAGGCACCGGGCCATCGTCCTTGTTGTGGCAGCGCTGTTGTTCTTGGGCAGCATGTACCTCCTCGCGCAGCAACCCCAGGCGCTGCTGCCCGAGATGGGCGAACCCAGGATCTCGGTGAGCGTAGAGCTGCCGGACGGTACGACGATGTCCGAGACCGTCGCGCTGGTCGACCAATACGAAGCGGCAGTGAGCGGCATAGAGGGCCTGGGCACCAGGCAGTCCGAGATCGGAAGCGCTGGTGGCATGATGGCCATGGCTGCTCAGATGTTTGGCGGGGGAGGTGTGAACCAGACCGCAGCCGGCATCGACATAGGCATTGAGGACCTCGACAGGGTGGATGAGCTGACCGGCATCGCCCGGGAGAAGGCAGAGCAGGTCTTTGGAGCCGACAATGTCACTGTTTCCGGGGGCGGGTTCATGTCCAGCGCCTTTGGGGGCTTTTCGCTGGTTGTGTCAGGCGAGCCCACGCAGCTTGCCGCCTTCGATCCAGCGGTTATCGCCACTCTCGAACAGATCGATGGTCTGGCCAATGTCACCAGCAACGCAGCCGACGAGACCGCCATCCTGCGGGTGGGCGGAGAGCCTGCGCTGAGGTACTCGGGCGAGGTCGAGACCGCGGACTCGATGGGGCTGGCGGCGATCGCAAAAGCCAAGGTCGAGGCCATCGCGCCATCTGGCGTCACGGTCAGCGAGGGATTCGAGTCTGAGACGCAGACGCGAAGTTTTGCACAGGCTGTCCAAGCCCTGCTGATCTCTATCATCGTGGTCTACCTGGTGCTGGTCATCACCTTCCGTTCCTTCGTACACCCCTTCACCATCCTGTTCAGCCTGCCCCTCGCCGTGATCGGCGCAGCCATCCTGCTGTGGATCACGGACCGGGTGGTCGGGCTCCCAGTGCTCGTGGGCATGATGATGCTCGTCGGCATCGTCGTCACCAACGCCATCGTGCTCATCGACCGTGTGCAGAACAACCGCAAGCAAAGGGGTATGGACGTGCATGGGGCGCTGGTAGAGGGCGGGCGCACGCGGCTTCGGCCCATCCTGATGACCGCCACCGCGACCATCCTGGCGCTGACGCCGCTGGCCATCGGCCTCACTGAAGGCGCGCTCATTGCCGCGGAGCTGGCTACGGTCGTGATCGGTGGGCTGTTCTCGTCCACGCTGCTCACGCTGCTCATCGTCCCGGTGATGTACAGTCTGCTCGACAGGCTGACCCGCACCGGTCGCCGGCAGGCGAAAGAACCGGCAGAGGAATGATCACTTGCGCTGGTCGGGCAGCCCATGCAAGAACGCCGTGGGCTGCCCCGCTGCGCAGGCCTGCTTATTCACCAATCCCGGGGTGGAGCACGTGGACCGAACAGCGAGTTGCTGGCAGTCTGACAGATGAACGGAGGCTTGGAGGAATGATCCGACTGGAGGTTCCCGGCAGGGACGCTTTGGAGCTGAAGCATCTGCTCCTGGACATGAACGGCACGATAGCACTGGACGGTGAGCTCCTCGCCGGTGTCAAGGAACGGGTGGCTGCTCTGGCCAGCCAGCTCGCGGTGTACCTGGTGACAGCCGACACCCACGGCACGGCGGAAGGGGTGAGCCAGCAGTTGGGATGCTCAATCGTACGCATCGAACCCGGAGCCGAAGCCAGCCGGAAGCAGGCACTGGTGGAGCAACTGGGACCCGGACAGGTGGCAGCCATCGGGAATGGGGCCAACGATGTAGAGATGCTGTCGGCGGCTGCCGTAGGAATCGCTGTCCTTGGAGGAGAAGGGTTGGCTGTGGATGCGCTCCGGGCGGCCGACGTGGTGGTGGGCAGCATCGAGGATGCCCTCGAGCTGCTGCTCCATCCACGGCGGCTGATCGCCACCCTGCGGCGTTGATACTGGCCTGCCCGCGATCCGTGTACGCTCGACGGCACCCCGCTCAGGGCCCCTCGACTGGATTGCCTTCAGAGCAAGCTAGTAGTTCCGCAGGATCAGTGGTAGGTATACCGGCCTGAACCGCTGGTAGGCAATGTACAGATTCCCGCCAGACGAAAGGATAAAGCCGTTGTAGGCAATCTGGGCGAGGCCAGATGGCGCAATGTTGAGCGAGACAAAGTCCCCGTTGCGATAGTCGGAGCCCCAGTAGGGAGCGTCGATCGTCTCACAGGACCAGAGCGCCCACGGATCCTCCGGCCCGCAGTTTCCACTGCCGCCAGGCAGGCCCAGGGCGGCCAGCGGTCGCGCCAGCTTGAGGGACTCGTCCGCGCCCTGGTAGGCGATGGCCGGATAGCCACCCGGATCCTCCGCGATAGAGATACCAACCGGGTGATAGTGGGCCATCATCGAGTCGATCACGTCACACCGGGCCGATGCCAGCAGGCCGCAGTTTCCCGTCCCACTCGCCAGCTCGACAGCATACATCA
>JBFFCR010000311.1:0-5221 GCA_041559855.1 Anaerolineae bacterium
GAGTTTTCCAATCTCGCCGTCTTTCGGCTTAGACCACGGTGCATACCGAGAAAACGGGGAAAGGGATCTCGGTCCGACACAAGATCCCTGTCCCCAAAGGAAGACACGTTTGCCTGAGGGGGTGGAGTCCATCCAGGCTTAGAATGGATTGAGTATAGGAGGTTGACTTGAGCGGACACTCCAAGTGGTCGACGATCAAACGGAAGAAGGAAGCTAGTGATGCCAAGCGAGGGCAGATCTTTACAAAGCTGGCGAAAGAGATAGCCATTGCTGCCCGGGACGGCGCCGATATCGACATGAATTTCAAGCTGCGGTTGGTGATCGACAAGGCCAAGGCAGCCAACATGCCCAAGGACAACATCGAGCGCGCTATCCGACGGGGGGCCGGCCTGGAGAAGGGGTCCGAGCTTGAAGAGATCACCTACGAGGGCTATGGGCCGCACGGCGTGGCCCTGATCATCGAGGTGGTCACCGACAACCGCAATCGGGCCGTGGCCGACATCCGGCGTTGGTTCACCAAGCTGGGCGGCAGCCTGGGCGAGACTGGTTGCGTGGCCTGGCAGTTTGAATCGAAAGGCTATCTCACGCTCGAGCCCGACGGCCTGGACACCGACGAGATCTTTGACCTCGCAGTCGAGTGGGGGGCCGACGACGTGGTGTTCGGCAGCGACTTGATCGAGATCTTTACCTCCCCTGACGACTTTCGGACTGTGCGCGATGCGTTCGAGGGGCGGGGTATCAATCTCCAGTCAGCCGAGATCACCCTCGTGCCCAAGACGACGATCGAGCTGGACCAGAAAAAGGCCCTGCAGAACATGAACTTGATCACGACCCTGGAAGATCTCGACGATGTCCAGCAGGTATACTCCAATCTGGACATCACCGATGAGCTGATGGCCATCTTTGAGACTGAGAGCTAGTGCTAGTCCTGGGCATCGATCCCGGCACGGCCATCACCGGCTATGGGCTGGTGCGCGAAACCGAGGCGGGGCTGGCGCTGGTGGACTGTGGCGTGATCACCACCGCAGCGGGCCAGCCCCTTGCCGGGCGCCTGCAGGCCATCTATCAGGGGCTGGCAGCCGTGGCCCGCGAGTACCAACCGCAGGTGGCTGCCATCGAGGAGCTGTTCTTCAGCCGAAACGCGCGTACTGCGCTGTCGGTGGGGCATGCCCGGGGCGTGGCGCTGCTGGCCACGGCCGATGCCGGTCTGGCCATCTATGAGTACAAACCACTGGAAATCAAGCAGGCCATCACCGGATACGGCGGCGCAGGCAAGCAGCAAGTACAGGAGATGGTGCGCCTGCTGCTCAATCTGGACCAAGTGCCTCAGCCCGACGATGCGGCCGATGCCGTGGCGGTAGCCGTGTGCCACATTCACTCGGCGCGCATGACGGCGCTCATAGCGGATGCGAGGTGAGGTGTGCTTGCCAGTCTGAGCGGGGTGGTGGAAGCGATCGGCAAGGATTTCGTCGTCATCCAGGTCGGTGGGGTCGGGTTCCAGGTTTCGGTCCCCCAGTCCGTCCTTGATGGTCTATCTGGCACCGGTCGGGAGCTGACAGTATACACCCACCTTCACGTCCGCGAGAACGATCTGGCTCTGTACGGCTTTGCTTCGGAGGAGGAGCTGGCCCTTTTCCGCCTGCTATTGGGCGTATCGGGCATCGGGCCGAAAGTGGCGCTGTCTGTTCTGTCGTCCCTTCCCGTCGATCAGCTTCAGGCAGCTATTGCTCAGGAGGACGTGACCCTGTTGGCTCGCGTGCCGGGGATTGGCCCCAAGACGGCCAAGAAGCTGGTGTTCGACCTGAAGGACAAGATCGCGGCCGAGATCATGCCCGGCGAGCCCCACCCCACCCTTACCGAGGCTGATGCTGACTTGATTGCTGCGCTGACCAGCTTGGGCTACAGTGTCACCGAGGCTCAGGGGGCCATTCGCTCGCTACCCCGCGAAGAGCTTTCTCTGGAGGAACGGGTCCGGCTGGCATTGGCCTACTTCTCTTCGTGAGCTGGGGGGCGGCCGCGTCTGGATTCCCGCGATTCTGTGAATGAGACTTGCCCTGTGCCCTGGCAGTGCTGGGCCACTGCCCCTCACGAGCGGTCGCTTACGTCTCGGCGCTGCGCCCTGATCTCGCAATGATGGTCTTAACCCGCTTATTGAAGGTACGGCGGTCCAGCAGCACGCGCCGCCCGCAGACCTGGCACTTTAGGCCGATGTCGGCGCCGATGCGCACCACGCGCCACTCGTAGCTGCCACAGGGATGGGGTTTGCGCAACCGCACCAGGTCATCTACCTGGACTTCCTTGGGCATGCCTCACCCTCCTCTGAACGCGGCGCGTGACGAAATCGGGCCGTCCGGCGATCGTGATTCCTCTTGCCTGGCCTCCAACACTTGGCTGAGCAGGTCCGGCCGGTTGGTGATGATCAGCTCCACCCCGAGGCGCATCAGTTGCCACATCCTCCCCGGATCGTCTACCGTCCAGGTGTGCACGCCGTAGCCCCGTCCCCTGGCCCACCGCAGGTATCGTTGGTCCACCAGGCTGTGGCGTGGATGGAGGGCCTCGAGCTTTAGCAGGTGTCGTGCCCAAGGATGGCGCAGGGGCAAGGGCAGGTCCGGGGCGTACAGCAGCCCAATGGGGATCCAGGGATCCAGTCGCCTGACCCGCCACAGGGCAATGGGGTTGAACGAGGATACGATGACCCTGTCCAGCAAGTGGTTGTCCTCGATCGTGCGGACCACCTCTGCCACCAAGCCGTCATCCCGCAGGCTCGGCGTCTTGAGCTCGATATTCAACAGCAGGCGATGTCCCACCGCGTCGATGACCTCTTGGAGCGTGGGAACTTGCTGCCCGGCATACCCAGGATCAAACCAGCCCCCGGCATCCAGGTCCTTCAGTTGAGCTAGCGTTCTTTCTCTGACGGGGCCGCTGCCGTTCGTAGAGCACTCCAGGTTCAAGTCGTGGATGACCACGACCTCTCCATCCTTGGAGAGCTGCACGTCAAGCTCTACTCCATCTGCTCCGAGCTCGGCGGCGAGTAGAAAGGCGGCCAGGGTATTTTCCGGCGCTTCGTAGCTTGCACCGCGATGGGCAAAGTTCAGCGGGCGGTCCCGATAGAATGACTCCATGCTACATGCACAGCCCTCAGGGCATCACGGCGACCGCTGCTGAACTGGGGCCCTAGGTGGCGGCCTTGGCCTTTCGCGATGTGCCCCTCAGCTTGCCGGTCTCCCAGACCACGAGGAGGGGAACTGCATTAAAGATGGAGGAGTAGGTGCCCGACAGCAGCCCCACCAGGAGCACGGCAACAAACTGCTTCATTGTCGCGCCGCCAAAGAGCAACAGGGCAATGAGCACAAAGATCGCGTTGAGTTGGGTCGCCAGCGAGCGGTGGATCGTCTCCAGCAGGCTGCGGTTGACGATCGTCTCGTACGTCTCCCCGCGCCGCTTGGGGATGTTCTCCCGGATCCGGTCGAATACTACGATCGTATCCTGGACGCTAAAGCCAATGACGGTCAACAGCGCAGTCAGAAAGAGAGCGTCGGCTTCCCAATTCAGGAGGAGACCGGCGAGGGAGAACAAGCCCACCGTCACCAGGATGTCGTGCACCATCGCGGCGATGGCGCACACCCCGTAGCGGAATGCATTGGGCACTTTGCGGAAGGCAAAGATGATAAAGCCCAGGATAAAGACCGCGGCGACTGCCACGGCTATCCCTGCCGTGCGGGTCACCTCTGCGCCAACTGCTGGCCCGACTGACTCGAACCGCAGTTCCTCCACCGCGCCGAATTCCTGCTGCAACGTGTCCATGATCCCGGTCTTGGTCGCGGGGTCCATCTCTTTGGTGCGCACCAGGACCGTGTCGTCGGCGGTTGTCGTCACCGCGCTGCCCGGGAAGCCGGTATCGGCAAGCGCCTGGCGGACCTCGGCTGGCTGGACGGTCTGCTCAAAGCGGAGTTCCAGCAGTGTGCCCCCGGTAAAGTCGATGCTGAGCTTGACCGGGGAGCCGAACATGATGATCGCATAGATCATGGCTACTAGCCCGGGGATGATGATTAGGGCCGAAAGCAGAAAATACCAGTGACGTCTCTCTACGATGTTGAACATGGTAGCTCCTCCACTCACCTGACCCGGCTAGATGCCCATCAAGAAACTGCTGGACTCTACCTTCTCGCCCAGCCGGTCAAATACCAGCCGCATGAAGGTACGGGTGACGGTGATGGCCGTGAATATGTTGATGATGACACCCAGGGCGAGTGTGATCGCGAAACCCCGCACCGCGCCCGCGCCAAACGTGGAGCCAAAGTAGAACAGGATGGCGCAGGTGATGAGGGTTGAGATGTTCGAGTCCCGGATCGATGTCCAGGCGCGGCTGAATCCAGCCTCGATGGCGGAATTCAAACTGCGCCCCGCGCGCAACTCCTCCTTCATTCGCTCAAAGACCAGGATATTGGCGTCGACGGCCATTCCCGTTGACAGGATAAAGCCGGTGATGGCCGGGAGGGTCAGCGTCACACCTGTGAGTCCTCCCGCACCCAGGAGGATGGTCGCTATCAGCAGGATAACGCCCAGCATCATGGGCCAGTAGTCCCTGCGGTCGACAAAGTAACTTGCGAGCAAGAGCAGGCTTATCAACAGCAGAACCGGCCACCCCACCATGTACACGGCCAGGTTGAGCATGCCGTACAGGACCAGGGCCAGGTCGGCCAGGAGCCCGGGCAGCCGGTAGTAGACCAGCATGAATATCAGCACGATACCAAGCCCCACCAGTCCGGCACGGATGCTCCGTTGCACCGAGTCCTGTCCCAAGGTGGGCCCGACGGTCCGGGTTGTTTCAATGCGCAAGGGTACCGGCAGGGCGCCGTAGCGAAGCTGAACCACCAACTGATTCACTTCCTCCCGCGTAAACTCTCCCGTAATCTCCCCTGACCCGTCGGGGATCTGGCTCTCGACCCTCGGGCTGGAGATGACCTCCTTGTCCAGCACAATCGACGCGACCTTGCCGATGCTGCGGCCCGTATAGTCGGCAAAGATCGCCCCGCCCTCATCGTCCAGCTCGAAATGGATCGAGTACTCATTAGTTAGCTGGTTGAGTCGCGGCTCGGCATTCGTTAGGTGCGCACCGGTGAGTATCGTGGCAAAGACGCGATCGGTGATCTCCAGCGTTGGGCTGATGGGGTTGACAGGTGGGGTGATCTCGCCCGGCACCGGCTCGTGGGTGGTCGCC
>JBFFCR010000312.1:0-5202 GCA_041559855.1 Anaerolineae bacterium
CTTGGCCACCTAGTGAGCAGGTTCGTCCCTATGCGAGCGTTCCCGGTTCTGTTCTATGCGGGTCTATCTTACGCCCGTGGGTGTAGACTGGACAGCTCCGCCTGGAAGCCGCCAAGGTTGCCAAAGATGGGTGCGATCGCGCAATACTCCCACTCTTGCTGCCCTCCGGCCTGGTGGAGCTGAGGCCAGAGTCCGAGGGCGTTTGGGTAAACGCCGCCACATTTCCACTCTTCTACTTTTCGACGTTTGTGATACCCCCAAGGGCGCGCGACGTGATGACCGATCAAGAATTCAAGAAAACGTCCTCAGATCGCCAGATTCGGCCCCCGGAATAGCCAGCTTGGATCCAGTGGTATGAGCTACTCGATTGGCCGCTTAAAGGCCAGGCTGGTCTCCTGGTTCATGGTATCCATACCGACTAGCTCCCAGCCTTCGCTGCCGAGTCTATTGCAATAGCTGTAAAACGTTGACGGGCTTTCCTGTGTCTTTCGTTGCCAATCGCCATTGAACCATGTGACATTACGCTCGCGGTGCACGAAAAGATACTCCCACTTTTGCATAATCTCCTCCTTCTGTTGTACTCATGCGTGGTACTGACCGCCCGCAGCCAGAAGCTCGGCCAGATCGGCGGCCGTTGTGTCTCCAGAAGCCGAGCAGGTCGGCGGTGGACCTTCCAGGAAGCGGCCTCCCGCGCAGGCTTGCCCTCCTGAAAGGGTCGATTGCGGTGATAGGGTTGGCGGGGCTCAGAGCCCCGGTTGCATTCGGTGCATGGTTTCATGGGTTAGCTGGGCCTTTGTCGGATGCAGCGTCAGCGGCAGCGATACCGGAGGCGGGGCCTGTCCTGATGGCATCGTCGTGCCTCATCGTCGCCGATTCCCAGGTCTTGACGCTGCTTTTGGCTCCCCGTGTCATGCGCAGGGCAGGGGCGAGGATGCTCAGTCCACCTTCGTCAACCCTGCAAAAGCAGGCACAAAGCCCTCTGGCCATTTCGTCTCGTCGTTGTAGCTTGCCTCCGCAAATTGAGTCTTCAGTACCTTGGCATTGGCCAGGTCGGCCCCGCTCAGGTCAGCGTGGCGTAGGTCAGCCTCGCGGAGATCGGCCCCGCTCAACACAGCCCCCTGCAGGTTGGCCGTACGTAGGTCAGCTCCTTGGAGGTTAGCCTCGCTAAAATTGGCTCTGCTCAACTTGGCCCCGTACATGAGGGCACCAGCTAGAGTAGCCCCGGTCAGGTTGGCCTCTACCAGGACGGCCCGGCATAGGTTAACGAGAGTCAGCTCGGCCCGGCTCAGGTCGACCAGTCTCAAGTTGGCCTCGCTCAGGTCGCAATTGCTCAGGTCAAGACCCGCCAAATACATCCCCTGCAAGGGCTGTTTGGACAGGTCCAACACGCCCATCGCTTTGATTGCATCTTCAATCAGTTTGCGAGTGATTTCTACCATTCTCTCCCTCAAATTGTGTCCGACTACCGCGAATAGCTGCAGGGGATAGCAGGCTAGCGCTGGCTCCGTTCCGGCCCTTGTCACGACGCCGCAGCGTCTGGCTTCTCCTCGCCCCAGATGCGGGCCAGCATAGCCTCGATCTTTTTCTCAAAGCGCTCGATCAACTCGCGGTTACCCTCGACGAGGGCCTGCTGCTCTGCAAGAAGCGGGAGGAGAATCATGACCTCACGCAGACTCCGAATGGGCAACTTCGGTTGGGCTGTGCCGGGAGCAATCGCATCTCTTCAAGTCCTCCGGCCGGGAGAAACGCCAGCCTGCTGTCTCGAGCAGTTTGCTGATTTTGATAAGGACCGTCGCCTCTTTGCCTGACATAGGGTTTCCTCTGTGACTGGCTCAGGTCGGAAACTGCAGCTACGGTGCAGACCATGGCATGGTCAGCTGACTCTGTCCCCAGTATACCACGGATCGCCGCACGGGACAACCGCCCCACCCGCGCATCATAGGCCTGCCAGGTTCTGCGAGTGCGAATGAGGGCGACCGGCTGTGGCTTGGAGGGAACTGGCCTCGGGCCGGTTCTACGAACCGGCCGGTTCCCGCGGACCGGTGGAGACGCTCGGCCATCGTGCCCTCACCCAACCGTCTCCCAAAGGGAGAGGGCTTGCGCCAGGGCTATTGCATTGTCACTATAGAGGTTTCCGTCCGGCTTTGCTGCAGCCGCGAGCTTGCAGCTGCCGCACTTGACAAAACCCCCACCCTGTGCTATTATATAAACGAACGTTCGTATATCAAGGAGGGGGCATGCAGGATCCCGAGCTGACGCGGGGTGAGCAAACCCGGCAAGAGATCCTCGACGCGGCGAAGGGGCTGTTTCTGGCCCAGGGCTACACGGCGACGTCGATGCGGCAGATCGCGCGCGCCGTGGGCATCACGCCGGCGGCCATCTATAACCACTTTCCCGGCAAGGACGAGATATTCATCTCGCTGTTGCACCAGGCAGCTCCCTACGATGAGTGGTTCGCCCTGACCGGCGAGATGCAGGCCGACACGCCGGAGGGGCTGTTGCGGCAGGTGCTCCGCGGGGCCATCGAATTGGTGGCCAGCCACCGGGACTATATGCGGCTGGCCCTGATCGACGCCCAGGAACGGGAGGGGGCGGCGCTGGGTGACCTTCTGCCCCAGTTCCTACCGCGGGTACAAGAGCTATACCAGCGGCTGGTGGCGCTGGATGCGGGGCGAGGCCGCCTGCGCGAGATCCCCTTCCTGGTATTCACACGGACACTGGTGAGCCTGATCCTGGGTTTCGCCGTGACGGAACAGATCACCAGAGGCGCCCCCATGATCCTGTCAGCAGACACTGACTGGGTGCAGGCGCTGACCGACATTTTCATGCATGGGGTACTGAATCGCGACGACGCAGAAGGAGGATAGGGTAATGGACCCAGTTGTGCAAGCAACCGATCTGCACAAAGATTTCGGGCCGATCCACGCCGTGGACGGGCTGAGCTTGTTGGTGCAGGCAGGCGAGATCTATGGGCTGATGGGGCCCAACGGCTCGGGCAAGACGACGCTGATCCGGCTGCTGATCGGCCTGCTGAAACCGACGGCGGGCGGCGTCACGGTGCTGAACCGGACCATACCGGACAAGGGAATCCTGACCCAGGTAGGCTATATGACCCAGGCCAGCGCCCTCTACGGAGAGCTGACCGTGCGGGAGAATGTGGCCTTTTTCGCCGAGATGTGCGGCGGGGCCAGCCGCGAGCGGATCGACGAGGCGGTGGCGCTGGTGGACCTCCAGGATCGGGCGGGCAGCCTTGTGCGCACCTTGTCGGGGGGGATGAAGCAGCGCGCGTCGCTGGCCTGCGCGCTGGTGCACCGGCCCCGGCTGCTGCTGCTCGACGAGCCGACGGTGGGCATCGATCCCCAGCTGCGGGCCACCTTCTGGGCCTATTTCCGCCGCCTGGCCGACGACGGGGTGACGCTAATCGTCTCCAGCCACGTGATGGACGAGGCCGAGCGCTGCGACCGGCTGGGCTTTATGCGGCAGGGCAAGTTGCTGGCCGAGGGCTCTGCCGACGAGCTGCGCGCCCAGGCCGCCACCGCTACTCTGGAGGAGGCGTTCTTGCGCTTTGCCGAGGGGTCCACAGCCGATGGAGGGGAACGATGAAGATCCGGCGAGTCCTTACCCTGGCCCGCCGCGTCATGCGCGAGGTGACGCGAGATCATCGCATGGTCGGCCTGCTGATCGTGGTGCCGATCCTGGTGCTAACCCTGGGCGCGATCCTCTTCCGCTCCGAACAGGCGCCCATTCCCCTGGGCATCGTCGACGAGGACGAGGGTGTGAGCACCCCCGTCACCGGCGAGCTGGCGATCGGGCAGCGCATCGTCGACGAGCTGGCCGCGGGTGACACCTTTGAATTGGTGACCCTGAACCGCGACGAGATCGATGGCGCGCTCAGCGACGGCACCGCGCAGGCCGTGCTGGTGCTCCCCGAGGAGTTCTCTGCCGAGTTCCTGCAGAGCCGCCAGGCCGTGCTCGACCTGCGGCTGGAGGGCTCCAATCCGACGCGGAGCATGGCGATCACGGCCCGCGTCACCGAGGCAGCGATGAAGGCGCTGGCCGAACTGGCGACGGCCGGGTTCGGGATGCCCGGAACGGCATCCACCGGCGGCGAGGCCAAGCTGCCGGTGCAGGTGGAGGCGACCTACCTCTTTGCCGGCGAGGAATTTGACACCATGGATTACGTCGCGCCGGTCTATATCGCCTTCCTGGCGCTGTTCTTTGTCTTTTTGCTGGCCTGTGTGGCCTTTCTGCGCGAGCGGTCGCAGGGCACGATGGAGCGGCTGCTGGCGACGCCTGCCACACGCCTGGAGGTGGTGCTGGGCTACATGGTGGGACTGGGGCTGTTTGCCCTGATCCAGGTGGCGGTGATTGTCTTCTTCACGGTGTGGGTGCTCAAGATCCACTACCTGGGCAGCCTGGCGCTCCTGTTCGTGATCGTCGCATTTCTGGCGATCGTGGGTGTGACGATGGGCATCCTGGCCTCGATCTTTGCGCGGACCGAGTTCCAGGTGATCCAGTTCGTCCCGCTGCTGATCATCCCCCAGGCGCTGCTGAGCGGCCTGTTCTGGCCCATAGAGGAGATGCCCAACTACCTGCGACCTCTGGCCTACATCATGCCACTGACCTATGCCAACCGGGCGCTGCGCGACGTGATGCTCAAGGGCTGGGGCCTGGCAGAGATCTGGCCCAACCTGCTGATCCTGGTGGGGTTTGCGGCGCTGTTCATCGCCGGGGGCATGCTGCTGACACGCCGGGAGGTGGCGTAGGGGTGTGCATGTAGGGGCGACGCATCCCAGACAGCGAGCGGAGCATCCTGAGCGTTCGACTGAGGGCTTCGACCGAGCTCAGCCGAGGGCCTCACGCCGAAGGCCCGTCGAAGGAGCATCCTGAGCCCGTCGAAGGATGCGCCCCTACCGTCAGCCGTCACCGTTCGAGAGCGCGCCTCGACAAGCTCGGGGGGCGCCCGTTGACACTGAACGACTGAGATACTACATTGCCGAAAGAGGTACGAAGACGATGAACCCTTCTGGAATACGGATGAGACTGATGCGCAGGATGTACGTCGACGTCATGGAGCGCCTGGAAGATGCGCTGGCAGCCAGGCCCGACACGGTCCATGCGGCAGCCGACTCGCCCGTGCGCTTTGAGATCATGTACGAAGCCCTTAAGAGAGAACAGGGGCCCCCGCCGTCGATGCGGGCC
>JBFFCR010000313.1:0-5201 GCA_041559855.1 Anaerolineae bacterium
CAGCCGTCTGCCCATCCTGTGCGGTGCTAAAGATCTCGCTCTTTCGCACCGGGATGGTGGTGTTGCGCTCGATGAGGGGTGTCATGACCTCACCCAGCGTCTCCACGCCCAGCGTGAGCGGCGTCACATCCAGGAGGAGCACGTCCTTCACCTCTCCAGCCAGAACGCCCGCCTGGATGGCGGCACCGATCGCCACGACCTCGTCCGGATTGACGCCCTTGTGCGGCTCTTTGCCACCAGTCAGGCTGCGCACCAGATCCTGGATCATGGGCATGCGCGTGGCGCCGCCCACCAACACGATTTCATCGATCTCTTTTGCGCTGAGCTTGGCGTCACTGAGCGCCTGCTCGAACGGCACGCGACAGCGCTCCACGAGATCCTCGGTGAGTTGCTCCAGCTTAGACCGGCTGAGCTTGATCTGGAGGTGCTTGGGTCCTGTCGCATCAGCGGTGACGAAAGGCAGGTTGATCTCTGTCTCCAGCACCGTGGACAGCTCGATCTTGGCCTTTTCACCCGCCTCTTTGAGTCGCTGCAAGGCCTGTCGATCCTGGCGCAGGTCGATGCCTTGGTCTTTCTTGAATTCATCGGCCACCCAGTCCACGATACGCTGATCCCAGTCGTCGCCGCCAAGGAACGTGTCGCCGCTGGTGGACTGGACCTCAACCACGCCTTCGCCCACCTCCAGGACCGAGACATCGAACGTGCCGCCGCCCAGGTCAAAGACCAGGATCGTCTCGGCGCTTTTCTTCTCCAGGCCGTAGGCTAGTGAGGCTGCTGTGGGCTCGTTGATGATGCGCAGCACCTCGAGACCCGCGATCTGTCCGGCGTCCTTGGTTGCCTGCCTCTGCGAGTCGTTAAAGTAGGCCGGCACGGTGATGACGGCCTGGGTCACGCGCTCCCCAAGGTACGCCTCGGCGTCTTCCTTGAGCTTGCGCAGGATCATGGCCGAGATCTCCTGGGGTGTGTATTCCTTGCCGGTCTGTGGCAGATACACGCGGGCATCGCCGTCCTTGCCCTTGACGATCTTGTAAGGCAGGATCTGGCGGGCCTTGGTCACTTCGGCATCGTCGTAGCGGCGTCCCATCAGCCGCTTCACCGAAAAGATGGTGTTGTCAGGGTTCACCACAGCCTGCCGGTGCGCCGTCTGGCCCACCAATCGCTCGTTGTTCTTACTAAAGGCAACTACTGACGGGCACAGCCGCCCACCCTCTGCGGTGGTAATGACCGTCGCCTCGCCGCCTTCCATCACGGCAACCACGCTGTTGGTAGTGCCCAAGTCAATGCCAATTATCTTTCCCATTTGTCTTACCCTCCCAAGATTGCTTCGATCTGCTATCCCTCACTCGTACGGAGAGGGGGTGAGGACGAGGCGCATGGCCTCCCCTCGCCCCACCCCCCGTCAGAAGGAGGGAGAAAACATCGTATGTATAAGGTACAGGGTTTCTGTTAGAATGGGATTAGATAACTGTTAGCGTTTCATTAGATCTGCGGTTTGGCCGACCTTGCCGTTGGCGGTATAATGGCAACAGGATAGTGTTCTCCTGGTCAAATGCTCACTACTAACTCTCACGAAGGAGCCTATGACATGCAAACGCAAAGATTCGGCCGCAGCGGTCACATGAGTACCATCGTCATTTTTGGCGCCTTTGCCGTGGGCATGTTGAGCCAGGAGGAAGCGGACGCCGTCATCGAGCTGATAATGGCGCGCGGCGTAAACCACATCGACGTCGCGCCATCCTACGCGGACGCAGAGTTGAGACTGGGGCCGTGGATGGAGCGGTATCGAGATCGGTTCTTCCTGGGCTGCAAGACGCAACTGCGCGACAGGGAGGAGGCCCACGCGGAGCTGCATCGCTCGCTGGAGCGGCTGCGCGTGGACAGATTTGACCTCTTCCAATTGCACGCCGTGGCGACGATGGAGGAGCTGGAGGCGTGCTTTGCGCCGGGCGGCTCGCTGGAGGCCATCGTGGAAGCTCGGGATGAAGGCTTTACGAAACACCTGGGCATCACCTCGCACGGACCGCATGCCCCGGCGGTGCTGATCGAGGCGCTGAATCGCTTTGACTTTGACAGCCTGCTGTTCACACTCAACTTCCAGATGTGGGCGGATAAAGCCTACCGCAGGGACGCGTCGAGACTGATGCAGATCGCGGAACAGCGGGACATTGGCACCATGGTCATCAAGACCTGGGCCCGCGGTCCATGGGGGGACAAGGAGCACCGCTATCACACTTGGTACGAGCCGTTTGACGATGCAGAGATGGTCGAGAAGGCGCTGCGCTTCAATCTCTCCCAGCCGGTGACCGGTGTGATCAGCGCCGGGGATGCGCGCCTGCTGCCCATGATCTTGGACGCAGCGGAGCGCTTTCAGCCTATGGACGATGCTGAGCAGGCGACACTGCTCGCTACAGCAGGCGAATACAAGTCGATTTTCACCGAGTTCTAGTAACGGAGGTCCAACCATGCCGCATCTCTTCTCACCTTTCACGCTGCGCGGGCTGACGCTGCGCAACCGCATCATGCTCTCGCCTATGTGTATGTACAGCGCTGGACTCGATGGCCTGGCGACCGATTGGCACCTGGCCCACTATGTCAGCCGGGCCGCCGGCGGCGCTGGCTTGCTAATCACCGAGGCGACGGCCGTCGAGCCAAGAGGGCGCATAAGCCAGCATGACCTGGGCCTGTGGGATGACGCCCAGATCGAGCCCCTGGCCCGCATTGTCCGCCTGGTGCAGGCCGAGGGCGCGGGGATGGGCGTCCAGCTTGCCCACGCCGGCCGCAAGGCATGGAGCGCCGACAAAGGCCACGGTCCCGAACTGCCGGTGGCACCCAGCCCGCTGCCCTTTGGCGCAGAATGGCAGGTGCCCCGCGAGCTCGCGCCAACAGAGATCGAGCAGATCGTGAGCGCCTGGCGAGAGGCTGCCGTGCGGGCCGAGGCTGCCGGGTTCGACGTAATAGAAATCCATGCCGCGCATGGCTATCTCAACCACCAGTTCCTATCGCCGCTGTCTAACCGGCGCACAGACAGCTATGGGGGCTCTGCCGAAAACCGGACGCGCATGTTGGCTCGCGTGGTCGAGGCGATCCGCCAGGTGTGGCCCAAGGAAAAACCCCTTCTTGTCCGCGTCTCTGCTACAGACTGGGAAGAGGGAGGTCTGGAACCCGGCGACGTAGCTTCGGTGGCCCAGAAGCTGGGCACACTGGGCGTGGACCTGATCGATTGCTCATCGGGCGGGCTGGTGCCTGCCGTGCCTCCAGGGATCGGACCTGGCTACCAGGTCCCCTTTGCCGATCATGTGCGCCGGGAGGCCGGGATCGCCACAGCGGCGGTGGGACTCATCACGACGCCCGAATTGGCCGACGAGATCATTCGCAATGGCCGTGCCGATCTGGTGGCCATGGGCCGAGAGCTGCTCCGCCATCCCTACTGGCCACTGGATGCAGCCCGGACTCTGGGGCACGAGATCGCATGGCCCAAGCAGTACCGGCGAGCGCGCCTGGACTGAGCACGCGCTGCGGAGGAACTCGATCCCATGGAGCTCTTTGTGCCGGGACGTGTCTGCCTCTTCGGCGAGCATTCAGACTGGGCAGGCGGATACCGCGCCGTCAATCCCGGGATAGAGAAGGGGTACACCCTGATCTGTGGCACCGGGCAGGGCATCTACGCAGAGGTCGCGCCGCACTCCAACAAGCTGGTGCTGACTGCGACCACGCCTGACGGGCAGACCCACGGGCCGCGCGAGGTTCCGATGGAACTGGAAACCCTGCTGAGCGAGGCTCGACGTGGTGGCTTCTGGAGCTATGTCTGCGGCGTTGCCTACCAGGTCCTGCGCAAGTACCAGGTGGGAGGGTTGGTCCTTCGCAACCACCGGACCGACCTGCCCGTCAAAAAGGGCCTGTCATCCAGTGCTGCCATCTGTGTGCTTTCGGCGCGGGCCTTTAACCGGCTTTACGACCTCAACTTGACCACCAGGGATGAGATGGAATTGGCCTATCAGGGTGAGATCACTACACCCTCGCGCTGCGGGCGAATGGATCAGGGCTGCGCTTTCGGCGACCGCCCCGTCCTGATGACCTTTGACGGAGACCTGTTGACCACAGCCGAATTGCGGGTAGAGCGGGACCTGCACCTGGTGATCGTCGACCTCCAGGCGCAAAAGGACACCATGAAGATCCTGGCGCAGCTCAGCAAATGCTATCCGTACGCGGGCGATCCCGTCGGGCAGGGCGTGCAGGATCTATTGGGCAGGATCAACAAGCAGATTGTGCAGCAGGCCGTAGAGGCCCTGCAGGCGGGCGACGCCCAGCGCCTGGGAGAACTGATGGTCGAGGCCCAGGACAATTTCGACCGCTATGCAGTCCCGGCTTGCCCGGAGGAACTGACCGCCCCTGTGCTCCATAGCGTGCTTGCGTACGAGCCGCTCAAGCCCCACGTATTTGGGGGCAAGGGCATCGGTTCCCAGGGCGATGGATCGGCCCAATTCGTCGCTCGCAGCGCGAAGGATCAGCAGGCGGTGGTCGAGATCGTGGAGCGCGAGCTGGGCATGACCTGCCTGAAGCTGACCATACGGGCCAAACCGCACGGCTGACACGAGGAGCGCGATGACCGAGACACGAGAACCTGACCTATTCGAGCGGATCCGCTTTCGGGGGCAGCCCGTGGCCAATCCTGAAAGCGTGGTGGTGGATGGCGACGCCCGGTTCACCATTCTGACTCCGCGCCTGCTCCGCCTGGAGTGGACGAGCACGGGAGCCTTTGAGGATCGAGGCAGCTACGCCTTTCCGACACGCTATGCTGCTGCACCGCCCTTCACCGTCGACGCGGGGGAGAGCGTGCTGGCAGTGCACTCGGGCGCCCTGACGTTGCGCCACGCCCGGGACAGCGGCAGGTTCACCGACAGCAATCTGTCGATCGCCTTTCAGTTCGACGGCAAGCCGGTCACCTGGAAGCCGGGCATGCCCAGCGCGGGCAATCTGCGCGGCACGCGGCGCACGTTGGATGGCTGCGAAGGGGATGCGGCGTTGGAAGAGGGCTTGCTCTCCCGTGCAGGCTGGTCTCTGTTCGACGACAGCGGTGCGGTGCTCTTTGATCCCGGCGACGGTTGGGTGCAGCGCCCCCGGGCGCACGATCAGCAGGATTGGTATTTCTTCGCCCATGGTCACGATTACAAAGGGGCACTGGCCGAGTACATGCGTTTCGG
>JBFFCR010000314.1:0-5198 GCA_041559855.1 Anaerolineae bacterium
AGTTGGGCACGTCATAGGCGCCCATCGCGTGGCTCTGTGTGTTGAGAGGGATGGTCAGGCCATAGGGATTGTAGGCGCCGGTGTCATGCAAAAAGTCGTGGCGAATGCCCAGGATGCGCCCTTCTGAGGTCAGGGCCATCTCGCCATAGTGGACCTGCCCCCGTTCCTGCGTGGTGGCGAAGAAATTCTCCCGTCGATCTTCGATCCACTTGATGGGCCGGCCCATCTTGAGCGTCGCCCACGTGAGGATCACCTCTTCGGGGTAGTACAGCATGATCTTGGGTCCGAACCCGCCGCCGACGAAAGGCGCGATCACCCTGACCTGTGTCGCGGACAGGCCGAACAGCGCTGCCAGGCCGTTGCGGATGGGGATGGGCGCCTGTGTTGTGTCCCACAGCGTCAGATGCTCGCTTCTGGCGTCCCAGTGGGCCACGATGCCCCGGTTTTCCATTGCCCCGGCTGCACAGCGATCGATGACAATGCGGCGCTTGACAACCAGATCGGCCTGCTCTCGGGCGGCCTCATAGTCGCCCTTGGCCTGAGCCAGGTGGGCAGCCAGGTTGGATTCCAAGTCGTCGTGGACCAGTGGAGCCCCGGGATCCAGCGCCGCCTCCAGGTCCACCGCGGCGTCCAGCGGCTCCAGCTCGGCCCAGATTTCCTCGGTGGCGTCCTCGGCAATGTAGCGGCTCTCGGCAATGACCAAGGCCAGCGCCTCGCCCGCGTGCTTGACTTTGTCCTTCACCAGTGGGACTGGTGTGCGGGAGTAAAAGGTCACCCCCTCCATGCCGGGAGGTGGGGATACATTCGGCGGGCTCGGCTGCCATTGGTCGCCCATGTCCTCGGCGGTGAACACCGCTACCACACCTGGGCGCTCCCGGGCAGCAGACACGTCGATGCTCTTCAGGCGCGCGTGCGCATAGTCGCTGCGCAAAAAGGCCGCGTACAGCATCCCCGGTATTTGGACGTCGTCCACGAACAGGGCCTGACCGGTCAACAGCCGTGGATCTTCGTTCCGTTTTAGGCGCTTGCCGACATGTTTTTCGCTCACGGTTTCACTCCTGTATAAACACCATGAACCGCAAAAGGTAGCGCATGAGCTTGGACATACGCTGTTCGCGGCCTAGCCCCGCATCCGCTCCGCCGCCAGTTTGACCGCGTCCACGATGTGCTGGTAGCCGGTGCAGCGACAGAGGTTCCCTGAGATGGCTTCGCGGATCTCTTGCTCGGTGGGGTCAGGGTTCTCTTGCAGGAACGGCACCAACGACATGAGGATGCCGGGGGTGCAAAAGCCGCACTGCACCGCGTGGCTGTCGTGGAATGCTTCCTGGATCGGATGCAGGTTGTCCGGTGTGCCCAGCGCTTCGACTGTGGTGACCCGGCGATTGTTGGCCTGCACGGCGAATATGAGGCAGGAGCGAACTGGCTCGTCGTCGAGCAGGATCGTGCAGGCGCCGCACACGCCATGCTCGCAACCGACATGCGTGCCGGTGAGACCAAGGTCGTGCCGCAAAAAGTCGCTCAGCAGCAGACGTGGCTCGACGGCCCGCTCGTACTGGGTGCCATTGACGGTGACTGTGATGCTCATCAAGTCATTCATGTTATATCCTCCGCCCGTCACGTTCCGGCCCTGGCACGGTCGAACGCCTCGGTCAAGGCGCGCCGCCCGAGAACCTTCACCAGATGCCGGCGATACTCGGCTGAGGCATTGATGTCGCTGTTGGGGTCGACGTCCAGATTGCCGGCGGTCTCTGCTGCCTCCAGAATCGCTTCCGCTGTCGGTTCCTGTCCCTTGAGCACGGTCCCTGCCTGGAAAGCCTCGATTGGGCCGTCGCCGACGCTAAAGTACACCAGGCGCGCTTGCTCGCACCTGGCCCTGGCTGGATCGCGTGCCTTCTCGAGGATCACCGCCGCGGCAACTCCCACCAGGGCAAAGTCGTGATGGCGGCGGGCTACCTCCATAAAAGACCACCCGCTCCGTGGCGGCATGGGGGGCAGCACAACTTCCATCAGTAGCTCGTCAGGCTCCAGGACTGTGGTGAATAGTCCCAGGAAAAAGTCAGGGGCGGCAACCCATCGCTCCCCTCTCTGCGCGCTGCGCAGCCGGAAGCGACCATCGAGGGCCACACTGAGGGCCACCAGCTCGGCTGACGGGTCGGCATGGGCTATGCTCCCCCCCAACGTGCCGCGGGAGCGGATCTGGGGATGGGCAACCTTGGGCAGCGCCTCGTGCAGCATGGGGGCGTGCTTGGCGACCAGCGGGTCGAGCTCGCACTGGCGTTGGCGGGTCATGGCTCCAATGCTCAAGTCGCCGTTCCTGCCGGGCCGGATGTAGAACAGCTCGGAAATGCCGTTCAGATCGACCAGCACAGCCGGTTGCGCCAGGCGAAAATTCATCATGGGGACCAAGCTCTGTCCGCCTGCCAGCACTTTGGCATCCCATCCGTGCTCCGCCAGGCGCGCCAGGGCCTCGTCCACCGTGCTTGGTGCGTAGTATTTGAAGGGAGCTGGTTTCATCTACCTCCTCCATCCTTGTGTCGGGGTCGGGAGTTGCGCCTCGCTCCCCGCCCCTTGGCTTCAGGTTCCTACCCTGTTGAACCAGCGCGGCGAGGGTCCGGTCTGGCCTCCCATCCACAACTGGTACGTGAGCTGCATGTGGCCCAGGTGTAGGGCCGTGTGGTCGATGACATGCAGGATGCACCACCGGACCGGGATCACGCGGTCCCGGACTTCGCGTGTGCCGTCCAGGTCGGCGTCGCTCAGTGAGGAGAATATTCGCCGTGTCTCCTCTCCAACCTGCTCCAGTAGATCCACGAGCTCGGCCGCGCCGCCGGCCTGCGTTGCGAATTCGGCATCCCGATCCCGCGAGGGTGGCAGGCGTCCCACCTCCTCGCCTATCCAAAAGTGCTCCGCGCCGGCGACATGCGCTGCCAGCACAGCCATTGAGTTGGTGGCGTGCTCCTCGCTGCCATCCAGAGGGCGCCAGTTCAGGGCCTCGCTGGGCAGGCCGGCGATCGAGTCGCGGACCTGTCCCCGCAGGTCCTCGATCATCTGGAGATAGGCGGCCAACTCGGCTGGCATCATGCTTGATGTCCGCGACCAGAACCCTGGCTCTTCCAGCTAGTCACCCTCTCTGAACGCCACAAAGCGCCCCCACATCGAGGCGCACTCCATGCCCTTTTGCAGGTAGCATCCGATATAGTAGCGCCCGCTGGGTGCGGTGGCGAGATCGGTCCCCAGATTCTCCGCGTGGACGATCTTTTTCGGGAAGAGGTTCAGGTGCGTATCCTGATAGAACTGATCCAGGGGGTACATCTCGTCCCAGTCCTTGCCAAAGGACTCGATCAGCTTGCGGTTCGCCTCCTCAAAGGTCTTGGGGTGCCAGATCCGTTGGATGGTGTTCATCGGGTGGTCCTGGCTGACTGCATCCACTCCCAGCCACTTGAGCTTCTTGTCAATACACCATTGGGAAAAGTCCGGAGAGGGGCCGGGATGCTTGATCATGTAGCGGAACTCGTCCGAATCGGGGCTGTTCCAGCCGTAGTTGCCCCATCCGGTCTTGGTGATGAGGATGTCTCCTTCGCGGACCTCGACCACCGACTCGATCATCTGTGGAGTGTAGACACTGGCATCGCTCACCAGGTGTGAGATGTCGGCGATGACGCCGGGACCCACCCATTCCTCCAGCGGCACCTGGCCGATCGTCCGGCCTGATGGATAAAAGTGCTTCTCGCCATCCATGTGGGTTGCCAGGTGAAAACTGGCCGTGCAGAGCGCGCTGTTGCGGCCCAGGCCGAAATTCTGACCGCCGACCCGTTTCACGTACCTGACGCTCAGGGGCTCATAGTTCGCCCACTGGGGCGTCTGGACGCTGAAGGGTAATGTCATATCCAGCATCTGGGCCGACTCCATCACGTGGAAAAAGTCGCCCGCGCTCATGCCGTCAGGCGGCTGCATAGCCACGACCCGCGACCAGGCCGACTCTACCTCCATGAAGGGGATGGGCATGATCATGATCCAGGCCCGCTGGTTGTTCAACTTGTCAATGTCGCCCACGATCGATTCGGCAAGAAGGAGATGGTTCTTGGGCATGGTGATGTGGGTGAGGTGGTAATACTCGTCAGGTGGGAACATCTCATCCCATGACTTGCCATACTCGGCCTTGAGCTTGGCCTCTGCTTTCTCGAACTCGTTGGCGTGCATGTAGCGTAAGTTGGTGTTCATCGGGTGCTCGGCGCAGCCACAGTCCACACCGATCACCTTGAGTTCCATGTCCATGGCCCACTTGAAGAACTCGGGTGAGGGGCCGGGATGTCGCACCAGGAAGCCGAATTCTTTCGATTCCACGCCACCCTGCGCCTTTGGGTTGAGGACATCCGGCTGGTCCCACGAATAGCGGTGGTACCCGGTGTTGATGATCAGGATGTCTCCCTTCTTGACATCTGCCCGGCTGGTGATCATCTCGGGGGTGTAGAGGCTATAGTCGGAGACGGCGTCCGAGATGTCGACCACAACACCCTGCCCGCACAGATCCTCCAGTGGGATGTCGGCGATGGCCCTGGCCCCCGAGTGGAAGGCAGTCTCGCCGACCAGATGCGTCCCCACCGAGTTGCTCCACCGGATAAACTGGCCGTTAGCTCCCAGCCCTCCGCCATAGGCGCCGGTCACGCGCTTGAAAAAGTGGATCTCCAGCGCCTTATCGCCGGGCCACGGCGGGGTAAAGATGCTGCATTCCTGGGTAAGGTCGTACAGCTTGGCACGGTCCATTATCTTGATGAACTGCTCGCGATCCATCTGGTTCACCTCCTTATATCTAGAAACCGTACTCGGTGGCAAACGCGACCAACGCTGCCTCAAACATCGCCATCGGCGGGCGTACCAGGCCCGCTCCGATCTGCCCTACACCGGCTTCCTTGTGGGCGATGCCGGTGTTTACCCGGGGCGTGATCCCCTTCTCGACTACCTTGCGGATGTCGGTGCCGGTCGGCGTCCCGCGAAAGTCCAGCGGTGGCATGGTAAAGTACTTGTGCTCGGCGTAGGTGATCTCGTACATCTCCAATGTGGCGTTCAGCGCGTCCTTGGGGGTGCCACTGACAAAGGTGACGATGGCCGGCGCGCTTGCCATGGCAAAGCCTCCGATGCCGGCCGTCTCGGTGATCGTGCTGTCGCCGATGTCGCCGCTGGCATCCTCGGCCTTGAAG
>JBFFCR010000315.1:0-5181 GCA_041559855.1 Anaerolineae bacterium
GCCCCACTTGAAGAAGTGAAAGAAGAAGGGGTGGTCATCGGTCGGAGGTGTCACATCGTAGCTCTGCTCTGCTTATGCGGCTGCCGACTCTACCAGGAGCTGCTGGAAGGCCCGGTAGTAGACCGGCTCCTCCAGCACGTTGAACTGATTCGCCTCCGTCTCTAGCAGTCCCGGCAAGGCCACCAGGTCCAGGCTCCTCGCCTGGCAGAACTCCCGGATGGCCGTCAATTCCCCTTGGTCGTACGCGCCATTCTTGACGAGGATCAGGCCTACCTGCCAATCTCGGATCACAGCAAGCTGGGCCTCCGGCTGCTCCACCCCCGTCTGGCGCAGCGCCTCGACGGCGATGGCCCCCGCGCGCAGCAGCTCGCTGGGCGGCAACTGCATCCAGCGCTCGACCACGAGCAGGCCGCCGGGCCGCAGCCGCCCCATATAATCCTCAAAGGCCTCCAGCGTCAGGTCATAGCGCTCGCCCAGACTAAAGGCCCCGGATGTCACCGGCCGGTAACTATCGTACAAGGCCAGATGTATCACATCGTATAGCTCTTCGCTGCGCCGCACATAGTGACGAGCCTCTTCGCTAACCACCTCAACCCGTTCGTCCTGATACACACTGCCGGCCGAAGCCACCAGTAACGGGTTGCTCTCCACCGCAACCACCGGCCCCGCCCCTTCGCTCAGTGCAACCAGCACGCTCTGTCCTCCCCTTGGCTCCAGGATCAGGGCCCGCCCGCCGGCACGCAAGCGGTAGGGCAGCGCCACAGGAAGATAGTCGAGATACTCCCGATCGGCCTCGGTCACCGCGACCGGCGAGAGGTCATCTCCATCCACAAGCAAGCCATCTTGTTGCGGCAGCCTGCCCGGATAGGCCAGGCTCAGCCCCGGCGCAGAGCGGATGGACGAGCTGCGGACCCTGTCCACCCGCGAGAAGGCGTTCCACCGCTGCCAGGTCACTTTGGCATCGGAGAAAAGGAGCACTTGACTCAGACCCTTGTATGGAGAGAGCCGCAGGCGAAACGAAGCAGGGAGGTAAACCGACAGCGCGAGGAGGATCCCGCACGTGCACAGCAGCAGCACGCGGCCGGCCAGAGCCCAGGGCTGGCGCGCCAGAGGCCGGCCCGGTGTGCGCTGGAGGAGAAATGCAAAGGCAGCCAGTGGCCCCAATGAAGCGACGACCAAAACAGCGCCTTCTCCCACCTGCCCGAGCACCAGGGGCGGCACCAGCGCACCCGCTGCGGAACCGAGCAGGTTGGAAGCATACAGCCGGGCAGCATGCCCGGCGTGAGCCGTCAAGAGCATGCCCGTGGCCATCCCTGCGAAAAAGAACGGCGCTGTCAGCGCCAAGTAGTAGAGCAGCAGGTAGAGGATCTGGCGCTGCTCCCAGGCAATGCGATACGAATCAAAGGGAAGGTAGTTCAGGCTCAGGTAAGCGCCCAGCACACTCGCGGCAAACAGGACGGCAAACGCCGCAGCCCGCCGTGCAGTGGGCAGCCTGGTCCAGCGGGGATTGATACTCAGTGCCGTGCCGCTAGCGCCATAGCCCAGAAGCGCCACGCTGACGGCCAGAAACGCGAAATGATACCACTGGGTAACAGAGAACAAGCGGGTGAGGGTGATCTCAAAAGCCAGTGCCGCAGCCGACAGAACTGCCAACCCCAGGTAGGTCCATCCCATTGGTCACGTCTGCCGATCGGTCTTGAAGCGCGCCGAGCCTACCCGCCACCAACGATCACATCGTACAGCGCCTGCAACTCCTCTTCCGAGTAGAAGTGAATGACCAACCGGCCCTGGCCCTTGCGACTGCGGTAGACATTGACCTTGGTGCCCAGGCTCTCCCGGAAATCCTCCTCCAACGATTGGATCTCGGGCGACAGCGGCTCCGCCTGCTTGGGCGGCGCAGGCTCGGCCATCAGGCTCCGGACCAATTCCTCGGTCTGGCGCACGCTCAGCGCCTTGGTCACGACCGTCTTGAGCGCTGCTACCTGTGCTTCTTTGGTGGGCAACGCCAGCAAGGTGCGGGCATGCCCCTCGCGGATGGTGCCATCAAGCAGCGCTTGCTTAACTGCCGCGGGCAAGCGCAGCAGACGCAGTGTGTTCGTCACCGCCACCCGGCTCTTGCCCACCCGCTCGGCTACCTGCTCCTGTGTCATCTCGAACTCGTCCACAAGCTGGCGAAAGGCCATCGCCTCTTCCAGAGGGTTCAGATCAGCCCGCTGGATGTTCTCCACCAGCGCCATCTCCAACGCCTCCTGGGCTGTAGCCTCCTTGACAATTACCGGCACCTGCACAAGGCCCGCCATCCGCGCCGCCTGCCAGCGTCGCTCTCCGGCGATGAGCTGGTACCGATCAGGTCCCTGCTGGGTAACGATCAGAGGTTGGATCAGCCCGTGCTCGCGGATCGAGGCCGCCAGCTCCGACAGAGCCTCGGGCTCGACGGCGGTGCGAGGCTGCAACGGATTGGGCGTGATCGCCGATACTGGCACCTGCGCCACACCTCCCGTTGGCCCCTCAGTTTCAGGAATGAGCGCCCCTAGCCCCCTGTCCAATCCACTCCTGCGTCCCATTGCTGGCCTCCTCCATCCTCGAACTCAACCGGCCCTGTGGCAACCTCAATCCCCAACCCCCACCGTCCGGTTCCTCGCTACCAGCTCTTCCGCAAGTGCCTCATAGGCGAGCGCGCCAACCGAGGTCGGCGCGTATTGCAGTATCGTCTCGCCATAACTCGGAGCCTCGCTGAGCCGGACCGTACGGGGGATCACAACCTTGAATACATAGGCCGGGAAATAGCGTCGGATCTCGTCAACCACCTGCTTGGAGAGATTGGTACGCACGTCATACATGGTCAGGACCACGCCGGCAATAACCAACCCCGGATTGAGGCTGTCGCGGACCATATATACCGTCTTCAGAAGCTGGCCCAGCCCCTCAAGCGCCAGGTACTCGCACTGCACAGGGATGATCACGCCGTCCCGTGCAGCGGTCAACGCATTGACCGTGAGAAGCCCCAAACTTGGCGGAGAATCGATGAACACATAATCATAGCGCCCGACGACGCGGTCCAGAATGCGACGCAGCCGATACTCACGCTTCTCAGCAGCCACCAACTCGACTTCGGCTCCGGCCAAGGATGGCGTCGCCGGAAGCAGATCCATGCGCACCTGCTTGGTCAGGATGATCGCCTGCTCGGGCGGAACGCCATCGAGCAGCACATCGTAGGTCGAGTGGGCCAGACCCTTCCTGCTCACACCCAGGCTTGAGGTGGCGTTGGCCTGTGGATCCACGTCCACCAGCAGGACGCTCTGCCCGGCCGAAGCGAGATAGGCGCCCAGATTCACGGCCGTCGTGGTTTTGCCGACGCCACCCTTTTGGTTGGCTAGCGCGTATACTCTTGTCATCGACTCCTGGCTCTCTCCAGCATTCAGCTCGCTCCCCGAGGTGGCATCGTTCTCGGCTGACCCCAGGACCCTGGAGCGAATGCATGGGTCATTATAGCAAAAATCCTGCTGGATGCAAAGTATAAACATCCTCGCCGACCACACACTGCACACGAACCACCTTCTCACCGTCCTCGACCGAGAGTTTCGCCGCCACGTTCAGGGCCTCGATCACACCTCGCCTAGTGTCAAAGTCCGCATCCGCCACGGCAATGCCAGGAGCGACCTTGGCCATGAAGTCCTTGACGTTCTGCACCTGGGCATCGGTGATCATCCCGGTATCTAGTTGGGCGACCAGGTCCACCCGCTCCTCTTCCAATGCCAGAATCGTCTTCTCCAGGCGGCTCTTGCGATCGGTGAGCATTTCCTTGGTGAAGTCACCCATCAGGTACAGGTCCAGAAGCCTGCCCAGTTGCAGACGGTTGTCAGCCAGCAGGTCATCGACGACGGCCAGCCGAGTGCGAACCGGCTCGTCTTCCTCTTCCCGCCTCTGCCGGTACTTGCGCAAGCCACGGGCGAAGGCTTCCGGTTCGGTCAGCAGTTGTTTGACCCACGCCCAGGTGCCTGCGTCCACCTGATCCACCCGGAAGAGTGGCGCGTCGCAGTTGCGAACGTAATCCTGGCGGCGATGTTCTCGCGCCGGACAAATGTAGTAGGAGTAGCTGCCTATTCCGTCTCGGACCACGGTCTTGCTGACCATCTTGAGCCCGCAGCTGCCCCAAGTCACCCGCTTGCCCAAGAGGTACTGCGTAAGGAGGGTCGAAGTCGCGCCTAACCTGGGGCGGAAGTCAGAAAAGCTGGCCGTCGCCGTCTCTTGCACCAGGCGAGGTGAACGATCACCATGACCACCTTGGTACGGGGCGGCAGGGTGATGCTGCCGGCTCCGGGCTGGGCGTAGATCAGGACCAGGCAGGGGTACTGTTGCAGGTCTGCATCGATCAGAGGCTCAAGCGGATGGTTACTTCGGTGATGAGACCGGTAGTACCTTGGTCGCCGCGGAACTCGCGCACCTCGCCGCCGGGCAGGACGGCGCGACAAGAGACGACGTTGTCCTGGCCGAATATTCTCATCCGCCGGGATACCGACCAGGCAGGACGTAGAATCGCTCGTCAGGGGACAGACACGAAGCGGAGAATCCGTGAGAGCTTCATTCAGGACGAGTCGCCTCAAGCCTTGGGCAGGCAGATGAAGCGCGAGCACAGCCATCCTTAGAATAGTTGCAGGCATGCTCAAAACTCAAGGCGAACCTGGAAGAAACCTTGACCGGATGGGCATTTTCGGCCAGCACAGGGGTTGGGAGCTTGATCTCTGGGCGATTTGCGGCTATAATGTTCGCATGGCAGATGCACTGCGCTGCATCAACATCCGGGGCAAACGGGCAGCGGAACCATTGCGAGGGGAAGGAGCCACCGCAGTGACGCACACCCACGACGATGACAAGCCTGGCTTCGTGGCTGAGGAATTGGAGCACTGCTTTGCCTGCTTCCGCCCGATCCGTTCAGGCCAGATCTACCATCTGACAATCGAATTCGAAGTATTGTGCGCGGACTGCGCCCTTTCGGAGGACGTGATTCCGGTGAGAGATGACTTGCCCGTCGAGGCCAAGCGTGATAGGCTGCTGGTTCAGCGCGGCAATGTCGAGGTGGAGGTCTTCGCAGGCGAGATTCGGCACCGGGTGGCTGCCGTGGTGGACGCGGCGGCGGAACTGGCCGAGGTGCTGGCCCTGGGCGGGAAAGCGGCCCGGCCC
>JBFFCR010000316.1:0-5180 GCA_041559855.1 Anaerolineae bacterium
CGAGCGGATCAGCCGCCCGCTGCAATACTACCAGGACATCTGCGTACGCTGCGGCGCCTGCATCGATGCCTGCCACTTTTACGCCGCTTCCCACGATCCGGCCCACATCCCGGCCTATCGCATGATGCTGGTCAAGAAGCTGGTGCAGGGCGGAGATTTCGACAAGGTGGATTTGCAGAACTGGTGGCGCGACACCACTGGGTTCGACGCACCCACCGCTGAGCAGCTCCGCAAAGCGATCTGGGAGTGCACTGGCTGCCGCCGCTGTGCTGTCTTTTGCCCATTCGACCTGGACACAGGCCTCCTGATAGGCGCCGGACGCGCTTCCTCCTACCCGGAGGGCTTTGGATCGGAGATGGTCGCCGAGATCGGGAATGCCGAGATCAGCAAGGGCGAGATCATCGACATGATCAAGGAGTTCTACGTCGAGCAGACGCAGGAACTTGAAGAGCGGCTGCGGCAAGAATTCGCACCCGACCTGACCATTCCGGTGGACAAAGAAGGGGCGCGCGTCCTGTACGTACCGCTGGTCGGCGAGGAAGCAGTCATTCCGCTGGCCAAGATCTTTCACGCCGCAGGCGAAGACTGGACGCTGAGCATGTTCACAGCGACGAACCATTCCTTCTTTACCGGGGATATGGCAAAGTCCAAGCAGGCAGCCAACTGGATCGTGCAGGAAGCAAAGCGGTTGGGTGTGAAGGCACTCGCCTATCCCGAGTGCGGCCACGCCACCCGCACCGTGCTCAGCTACTTTGAAGACTGGTTTGGCAGCGAGATTGCCGGGATCGAGCGTATCAACGTCGTTCAATTGACGGCGCAGTACCTGGCCGAGGGCAGGATCAAGGTCAAAGGCGGCACCTTCACCACGCCACTCACCTACCACGATCCATGCAACCTGGGCCGCAACGCGGGCATCTTTGCCGAGCCACGGACGCTGCTCAACTCTGTTGTTACCGACCTGCGCGAGCTAAGCCCCAACCGCGAGCTGAACTGGTGCTGTGGTGGTGGCGGGGGCCTGATCGCCGAGCCCAGTCTGCTGCAGGCCAGGATGGAGGGCGGCAAGCCCAAGGTCGAACAGATCAAGAGGACCGGCGCCGAGTGGGTGGTGACCGCCTGCGAAAACTGCAAGACGCAGTTGGAGGACCTAAACCAGCACTATGCCCTGGGCGTCGAGATCAAGGGCGTGCTGGACCTCGTATCGGACGCGTTGGTGCTGTAGGCTGTGGCGGCTATTCGGGGCCGGCCCCGTGTACGATGCCGCCAAGAGGAGATAAGGACATGGATCACAAGGATTGGGAACAAGCCCTGACGGACGACTATTGCTGCTTCCGCTGGACCAAGCTGCTAGAACCTCTATGCGAGACGTTCCAGGCATGGAAGGCGGGCGAGATAGGCCATGAAGAGGTGGATGCCGCCCTGGAGAGAGCGTATAAGGAAAAGTGCGCTCTGAATAACCTGTTCTGCCAACGGGTCGATCGTGTATCGAATCTGGTCCGGTGGTGGGACTCGGAGTGGTTTGAGGATTGGGTCAGGGAGCACCGCCCATCAACACATCAGAGCGAGGATGAGAAATAGGTTCGGGAACCGACCGGACCGTCGACCACGTGCTCTTGACATGCCGGGCCGGCGGCTTGGCTGGCTGGGGCAGGGCGGTAGCCGGTACTCTCGCAACCGGTCCTGCGTCTTGAGCCGGAGGTAATCCGGGTTCGGATGACGGCTGCAGCCGCCGTCTCGGCTTTGACCGAAATATGAACAGCGGGCTCTCCTCGGATCTGAGGAGAGCCTGTTTTCGATGGGGCTCCGCCGACGTGCCGCAGGCCGTAGCACTGATCCCACAAGCGCTGCACGGCGCATCGGGATTCCCCAAGCTGCATGACGCCCCAGCGCTTGCGGCCCCGTCTGCAATGTGCTACAATGCCGGCATGGAGGAGGGTAGACCCCATGCATTATGACATTCTGACCCTATTCCCCGGCATGTTCGCGGGTGTATTCGACGATAGCATCATCAAGCGCGCCCGCGAATCGGGCTCGATCACCATTGCCCTGCACAACATCCGGGACTATGCAGCCGGTCGCCACCAGGTCACCGACGATACCCCGTACGGCGGTGGGGGTGGCATGATCATGAAGCCGGAGCCGATCTTTGCAGCCACGGAGGCGGTACTCGGCGAGCAGGCTGGCAGCGTGCCCATCATCCTGCTCACGCCAAAAGGACGCTTGTTCGACCAGTCTGTGGCCCGCGATCTGTCGCGTTACCCTCGCCTGCTCATGATCTGTGGTCGCTACGAGGGGGTCGACGAGCGAGTCCACCAAGACCTGGCAACCGACGAGATCTCTATCGGTGACTATGTGCTGTCCGGGGGTGAAATCGCGGCTATGGTCGTCGTCGATGCGGTTACCCGCCTGCTCCCCGGTGTACTCGGCGACGCGTCCGCCACGTTCGAAGATTCGCACGCCGAGGGTCTGCTCGAGTATCCGCAATACACCCGCCCACCCATCTTTCGGGATCATCCCGTGCCCGATGCCCTGCTGTCCGGTCACCACGCCGAGATCACGCGCTGGCGCAGGCAGCAGGCGCTGCGCCGCACGTGGGAGCGCCGTCCCGACATGCTGGCCCACGCCCGCCTGACCGAGGAGGACCTGGCCTATCTGCGCCAGCTGGAAGCCGCGGGCTGAAGGCGCGTAGATTGCAGTAATTGACCAGGGCCTTGTCAAAGCCGCCGGGCGACCGTGCTTGATCGCGGCTTGTGAATTTCCACATCGCCTCACGCTGCCTCCCCTCTTGGTCGGCGGGGGTCAAGTATGCGGGTTGCGCCCGCGCCCACTGCCGTCCGCCGGGCTGTGGCCCGACTGGAGCCAGACTTTGACGTCGCCCCAATAATTGCCACACGGCTTGCATTCTCCCTTGACAGCCGAATAGAGGCGCACTAGCACCTCGCGCTCACCGCGGATTGCAGTCCGCGACAGGCCGAGAACGCGGGCGTTCTGCCAGTTCGCGCGAGTTTCTGGCATCCGCCGGACTGTTGTCCGGCGGGAGCTTGTGCGGAGTTGCGACTTTGCAGCCTAATAATCGCCAGGTGTCCAGTTGCATTTCTGCTCGATTCATGCTATACTCATGCTGCTGAACGACTTACTCGCGGGGTCGGGATGAAACCAACGGAAGTACATCCTCTTACGCATGTTGAGAGCCGGGGCGCGCCGCGCCCTGATCGGCTGACGCCTCTGCTCATCGCAGTTGCCGTCCTGCTAGTCGTTATCCTCGCCCTGCTCTCCTCCAACGTGTGGTTCAGGCCCTTGTCCAGCGGGAGTGTGGCTCAGGCCGTCGGGCCTGCTTCTGCACCACTGCCGCCACCCTCCAATGCACCCGCCGCTGATGTCAGCATGGTGGACGTGTCCCCGGCCGTCACGCCCCCGCCCTGCGTGCCGCCTGCCGACTGGAGCATCTACCTGGTACAGCAGGGCAACACCCTCTTCTCGGTGGCACAACGCTATGGCATCGACGTGGATTCCCTGATGCGGGTGAACTGCCTGAACACGACCACCATATTCGTCGGGCAGCGGCTCTATGTGCCCGGTCCGCCTATGGCTGTCCAGGCAGGCGCGGCCAATTCTTGGGGTGACGCTCAGGTTCCGCTCGATGCCCTGCAGCCCGGCGCCTATGGCAGCACCGACCAGGGCATCGCACCCGGGCCCTCGCCGACGCTCACGCCCATGCCGGCTGCTGGGATGAGAATCCCCGAGCGCTACACCAACATTGTCCTGCTGGGATCGGACAAGCGCCCAGGAAGCGGGACCTGGCGGACCGATAGCATCATCATCGTCTCGGTAGACACCGCAAACAACGTGGTCCGTCTCCTATCCATTCCACGGGACCTGTGGGTGTATATCCCCGGACATGGCTACAACCGAATAAACACAGCCGATCTGTGGGGAGAGCTCGCCAGGAAAGGATCCGGTCCAGAGAGGGTGAAGCAGACGATCTATCACAATCTTGGGATCCCCATCCACTACTATGTCCGTGTTGATTTCGCTGGCTTCAAAGAGATCATCGACACTGTGGGTGGCATCGATGTAGACGTCGACTGCGCACTGACCGACATCAACCTCTCTGCTGGCATGCACCACATGGACGGCAAGTTGGCTTTGCGTTACGCTCGCTCGCGGTATAGCACCAACGATTTCGATCGGGGCCGCCGCCAACGCAAGGTCCTGATGGCTCTGTGGGACCAGGCCCTTACGATGGACATCATTCCGAGGCTCCCTGCGCTGTGGTGGACAATGGCCAACAGCTTTGAGACCGATCTATCCCTGTCTGAGGTGATCAACCTGGCCTACGTGGGCGTGCAGTTGGAACCGCAGCGGATTCTCAGCCGGGCCATCGGCGCAAGCCAGGTGCAATCTTGGATGACTCCTGAGGGAGCTGCTGTCCTTCTCCCCCGGCAAGACAAGATCCAGACCCTCTTGGACAACTATTACACGCCAATCTATCCAGGCGATCAAGGTGATGCAGGAAGACTGGCGGTACAGATCCTGAACGGCTCGCAGCGCACAGACGCCGACCAACTGGCTGCTGCTAACCTGCGCTGGGCTGGCTTTACGGCAAAAGCGTCTGGGCCGGCCGGCGATCAGTATTATGGTCAGACACAGATCCTTGTCTACACTGGCCAGACTGCCACGGCCCACGAGATCGCCCAGGAGTTGCGCGTGCCCGCTACCAGCATCCAGGATCTGACCGGCACACAGGGACAGCCCGACCCGGCCAACCCCGTTGACTTTCGGGTGATCTTGGGTCGCGACTATGATCCGTGCCAGCGCTAGCGCATGCCCGTACCAGATGGTTGGAGTGGAGGCTTGAGCCAGAGCGGTCTGTAATGAGCAGAAACCGGCTAAAGCTCTACTCCTGCAGTTCTTTGCCATGTTGTGTGCAGAGCACATTCAAAACATCAGCCTTGGTACTGCACTAGGCACATTCGTGGGTGAGCCGCGGGAAACGCCACGGTGGCCAGAGCTCATGGCGGCTCTGGTGCAAATGGCGCACAGATCCCCCGGGGGCATGGGAGACCACGGGACACAGGCACAAAAAATGCCCGTTCAGAGCTTCGTTCGGTCATCTGAACGGGCTTTGAGAAGTGGGCTGGGGCCTACCCGCACCAGTTGCCAGCTTCTCACCTATATAACGC
>JBFFCR010000317.1:0-5167 GCA_041559855.1 Anaerolineae bacterium
CGGGCTGCCTCAGCCGCTACACGGATGTTGCCCTCGATGGCAACGCGCATGCCTAGTTGGCCAACCGTGATCGAAAAGGCAGCCCCGACGACAAAGGCCAGGCTGCGTCCCAGACCCAGCCACAGGCGAGCCGCGTTCGGAAACCTGTCCATTGCCTCTTGACTGGGCTCGACCACATACACGCTGAAGAACAGCACGACCGCCAGCAGGACCAGGATGGGCAACATGGTCCGCAACTGCCGTTTCAAATAGGCATTTGCGCCGGTCTTGATGGCGTTCCATACCTTCTGCATGGCAGCCGTGCCCTTGTCGCGGCGTAGGGTGTCGCGCCACAGCCAGTACGCGTAGGCCAAACTGACGAAAGCAACGGCAATGACGCCAAAAAGCAGACCCTGCTCCAAGCCAGATAGTACCCTCATTGACTCTTTTTCCTCCTCGAAGATTGTGTGTGTGAGCTTTCTTGCGAGATAGACTCACTGACCGGAACCTGGGTCCAGGGACTTGCAGCACCCGGTCGGCTCAGGCCCAGTATTTTACAGGAGGTGGAACGAAAAGTCAAATGCCAACTTGGCCGGGTGAGTTTGTCCCCGGCCTCTGCTGCCAGTCCCCCATCATAGATGCGAACAGAGGCAATTCCGGAAATCTGTGAAATTGGGGGGTACACATTTCCGATTTTCATGGTATAATATCCAATAGTCCGACATGTCCCAGCTTTGGAAGGGACTTTTGAATGCGGAAAGATCGTCATGATCCAGGCCGGGAACCTGAACAACCTTTGGGTTGACCCGGTCGCTGTTTTGGCGGCGACACATGCGGTCAGTCGAGGGAAGGTTCTGTGCCCTTTTGAGCCCCGCCAGGGTCAGAAGTCAGTGTGCCGGCCTGAACCTTCCGAGACATGCCCGAGTCTTATGCTGTAGCCCAGGTGGGGACTTGCTCTGCGGTTCCAGCCCCGTCATTTTGGCTTGAATCGTGAACAATCCGAGCCTGACCGGAGTTCAAGACTCTGGCAATGCTTGAGGATGGCTGGCAGCTACAAAGGAGAGCTATGTGATTCTGGCTACTGACCGAGCAGGCTAGCCACCCGTACAATGGTTGATCGAAGTAATGGCGCCGCCTGCTCCGATTTCCTGCGCATCGCGACTCGTCTTCTCCAGCACTCACGTCTCGTTTTCGCGACCTTGCGGCTCAAAGGGCTGAAGCACGATTCTGGGCCAGAGAGAAGCAAAAGGGAGCGCAGGACAGAACACCGTGGACGCTCGCTGGAGAGCGTCACTGGTGAGAGGCATTTTTCAGTCGATGGGAGGCTCTGGTCGAATGACCGACGTTGAAGTAAGAACAGAAGTGACAAACGCTGCGCCATCAAACAGGCCAAGCGAGCAGCACGAACCCAACCCAATCGAACGCCTTGTCGCGCTCGGTCGCAGCCAGGGTTATGTCACCTACGACGATGTAATGGAAGCAGTACCTGAAGCCGAGTTGAATATCGAACAACTGGAGGACGCTTTGGCCACGCTTATCGAGATGGGAATCGAGATCAGCGACGCTGAACTGGAAGGACCAGTGGGCAAGCAGCAAGATCAAAGGCAAACGGCGACAGTTGAAAGCACTGTCACAACCAGCGATATCGATCTTTCGGCAATCGACATTGACGACTCTATCAGCCTCTACCTCAAAGAGATCGGGCGCATTCCCTTGCTGACGGCAGAACAAGAAGTCTCGCTGGCAAAGCGGATGGAGGCCGGTCGGAACAACAAGAGGCGGCTGAGCACCGCCAAGGATCTGAGCTACGAGGAACGGGATGAGATCTCGGCGATTGTCCGCGACGGCAAGTCCGCGCAGGAGCACTTGATCAAGGCAAACTCCCGGCTGGTAGTGAGTGTGGCCAAAAAGTACGTGGGGCGAGGCGTGCCCTTCCTGGATCTTATTCAGGAAGGAAACATCGGCCTCATCCGAGCGGTCAACAAGTTCGACTACCGGCGAGGATACAAGTTCTCTACCTACGCCACCTGGTGGATTCGCCAGGCTGTCACTCGAGCCATTGCGGATCAGGGACGCACGATCCGTGTGCCGGTTCACATGTACGAGCAGATCAACCGTCTGGCTCGCGTGTCCCGCCAACTCGTGCAGGAACTGGGCCGGGATCCCACCGTGGAAGAGATCGCCGGGGAGCTGGGCGTGAGTCCCAAGAAAGTGGAACGAACCATCAAGGTATCGCAACGCCCGCTCTCCCTGGAAATGCCAGTGGGAGAGGAAGACGACAGCTTTCTGGGTGATTTCATCGAGGACAGCGACGCCCCCTCACCCACAGACCAGGCGTCCCAGCAACTGCTGCGCGATCAGATCGACGACATTTTCGTCTCTCTTACACCCCGAGAAGTCCGGATCCTGCAGTTGCGGTTTGGGTTGGTCGATGGCTACAGCTACACCCTGGAGGAAGTGGGCAAAAAGTTCGGCGTCACGCGGGAGAGGATCCGCCAGATCGAGGCCCAGGCACTGGGCCGGCTGCGACATCCCAGCCGCAGCCGCAAACTGCGCGACTTTTTGTCCTGAAGCGACCCCGAACCACTGATTTGACGACGGCGTCCCTGACGGGGCGCCGTTTGCATTTGGCTGAATGCAACTCGGACAGAAACGGGCTTGGCACGCTCAGATAGTGGCCGGGTCCCTCCAGTCGCGCCCGGTACCGCCAGGATGAAAACCACAGGTCACGATTTGCACTTCTCCCATTCTTTTTGTATAATGCTGGTCATAGAATCTAGAAAGGAAAGATCACTGTGAGCAAGCAAAACTATCGGCGTCGCCGCACTGCTCGCACCAAACGCCGGCAAGGCGGATCGATGATCATCCCGATCATCGTCGGTGTGGTTCTGGTGGCCATGGTGGCTGGAATCATCATCTTCAGCGAAGGAGGAACGCCCACTGCAGCAGGCTCCTCCCAGGGCAACACCGCCCAGCCGCTCAACACGGGCTCGCTACCGTACCCCAATGTGCCGCGCATCGGCCTGGAAGAGAGCCAGGACAAACTGGCACAGGGCTCGGCCGTGCTGGTCGATGTCCGCAGCAGCGATGCGTATGGTAAATCGCATGCAGTAGGCGCCATCTCTATTCCCGAGGAGGAGATTGGCAACCGGCTGGATGAGTTGCCCCGTGATAAGGAGATCATCCTCTACTGCACCTGAGGTCAGGAAGAGCAGAGTGCCCGTGTGGCACAGAACCTGATCTCCCGCGGATTCGATAACGTGCTCGCATTATCGGGGGGCTATGCTGCCTGGCAGCGTGCAGGCCTGCCCATCGAATCCACAACCCCATAGCGCTAGCGTAAATAGAGCGCGTTCCGCTCAGCACGGGCCGTCCCGTCCGATGATTCGCGGGTACGGCCTGTGCTCGTTGCCATTCTACGCGTTCTTTGGTATACTCTCTCACGCAGCGAGGCTCTGTTGAGCACAAGGCGCCATGCGGGGGATTCGCAGTCGCGCACCCCGGTCAGGGCAGGAGCCAACCCGAGGGTCAGGGCCTGCGCTTGCATGGTCCCTTCAAATCCAGTGCGAAAAGGAGACCTGCTTTGCGCCTACGAACTCTGATATTGACCGCGTCGCTGGCGGTACTAGTCGGGCTGCTGGGATTCCTGTTGGTGCGGCATGCCATCCAGGTCTATGGCCCGGAGGATGATTGGCACCCCGCCCGGTCCATACCCCATACCGACGTCAACCCCTATGGCGCCAATTTCTTCCTGGCCCGCGAGGTAGAGCCCTGGAAACGGGAGCGCACGGTCGAAATGGCCCAGCAAGCCGGGCTTGGGTGGGCCAAACAGCAATTCGCCTGGGCAGAGATCGAGCCGCTGCAGAAGGGCGACTTTGGAGACCCAATCAGCGGCGAGAGCAGTTGGGCCAAGTTCGACCAGATGGTAGATCTGTATCGCTCCCACGGCCTGCAGGTCATAGCGCGATTAGACCGCGCCCCGGCCTGGGCGCGCCTCCCTGACACGCGCCCGGAAACTCCGCCTACCAACTTGACTGATTTCGGCGATTTCGTCTATGCCTTTGTCACCCATTTCAAAGGCCGCGTGCAGTACATACAGATCTGGAACGAGCCCAATATCTACCCCGAGTGGGGCGAACAGGCCGTAGACCCAGTAGCCTACACAGAGATGCTGCGCATCGCCTACCAGCGCGCCAAGCAGGCAGACCCAAATGTCTATGTCCTGTCAGCGCCCTTGGCCATAACGTTGGGCGAACCTCACCCCGAGCCCGGCAAGTGGCGCTCCATGCCCGACCTGGACTACCTGGAAGCAATGTACGAGGCCGGCGCAGGAGACTATTTCGACATACTGTCAGTCAATGCCTTTGGCTTCGACCTGCCACCGGAGGATCCTCCCGATCCGGACGTGCTCAACTTCCGGCGGGTCGAACTCCAACGAAAGATCATGGAGCGCTATGGCGACGACGACAAGGCGATATGGTTCAACGAGTATGGCTGGAACGCCGCACCTGCGTACTTTGAAGACGAAGCCCTGCTCTGGGATCGAGTCAGCGAAGAGAAACAGGCCGAGTACACGTTGCAGGGAATCGAGCTTGCACGCCAGAACTGGCCCTGGGCTGGCGTGTTCAACACCTGGTACTTTCGCCAGACGGGCCAGCAGTACACGCCCAATGACGCGGCCTATTACTTCCGCATGGTTGATGTGGACTTTACACCACGCCGCCTGTACGACGCGGTTCAAGATGCGACCAGACCGCTCTTTGTGGCGACCGCGGGTCACTTTGAGGAGACCAACCCTGCCGTCATCGCAGACCCGAGCTGGAGCGGCGCGATCGCCCCGGACGCCAGTGGTCAGGCTCTCTATCAGAGCAACGTGCCGGATGCGCGACTCACGTTCACCTTTCACGGCCACTCGGTGGACCTGATCGCGCGCCAGGGGCCGGAGGAGGGCCGCCTCCTAGTCACGCTGGACGGTCGCAGCGTCAGCGGGCTTCCCACCGACGAGCAGGGCCGTTCCTACCTCGACCTCTATGCGCCGGATGTAGTGTGGCAGGCCCAGATACCCATCGCCAGCGGGCTGGCCCCGGACCAGCATGTGGTCCGGCTAACCGTGAGCGATGGAGAGCCAGCCTTGGGCAACGTGGACGCTTTCGAGGTGAATGCCGGGCAGCCGCCTTCGTTTCCGATC
>JBFFCR010000318.1:0-5163 GCA_041559855.1 Anaerolineae bacterium
GGCCCTGTAGCCACCGTGATCACCAGGACTGTCAGCCCCGGCGAATGGGAGGAGATTGTCCTGCGCCAACCCACCCACCAACTGGATGTCGATGGCGAGGGGCGCTTCCGCGTCAACGAGCATACCAACCTCGTGCTGCGTAGCCCCAACGCGGGGGACGACGAGGACGCCTTCATCGACCTGATCCGCAGCGACCAGACCACGGTGCTCACGCCCTCGGCGCGCATCGAGTTCGACGTTGCCTCCCCCGTCACCCACACCACCAGCATGCGTTTCTATACCCAGGCAGAGGACGACACGCAGATGCAGCCCCGCCTGGAGATCACATCCCTCGGCGACGTGCGTCCGGGGGCGGATGGCGCGTACATGCTCGGCACCCCCGATCGTCGCTGGAACACGGTCTACACGGTGAACGGGTTCGAGACCGTCTCCGACGCCCGTTACAAGGAGAACGTGAGCCCCCTGCCCTACGGCCTCGCGTCAGTGATGGCGCTGAGGCCGGTGACCTTTGGCTGGACCGGCAAGCCCGAGGACGGGCAGCACTACGGGCTCATCGCCCAGGAGGTGCGCGAGGTTCTCCCCGAGGTAGTCAGCGGCGACGGCGAGGATGGCATGCTCAGCATGAACTATGGCGAACTGGTGCCGGTGCTGGTCCAGGCTGTGCAAGACCAGCAAGCAGAGATCGCAGCGCAGGCCGATCAGATCGCAACCCTGGAGGCGCGGCTGGACGCCCTCGAGCAGGGCGGGCCGGCTGGATCCGCCCAGCCACAGGGGCTGAACCTCCTGGTCGCTTTCGGCTTCGGCGGGCTGGCGCTGGGCGCAGTCTCGGTCGCCGGGGTGCGTCGCATGGGAGGCCGATCGTGAGACGGCTAGCACTGCTATTCATCGCGGCGCTCCTCCTGCTGATCGCGTTCTCGCTGGCCTATGCCCAGACCCGCGACCTGGCGATCACCTGGCATACGATCGACGGCGGTGGCGGCGCGTCCGCCGGCGGGGACAGGTTCGCCCTCTCGGGCACCATCGGCCAGGCCGACACGCAGGGAATGTCAGGCGGCGCCTACACGCTGCACGGAGGCTTCTGGGGGCCAGCCAGCCCGGGCGACTGGCTGGTCTATCTCCCCGTGATCGTGAGGTAGAATCCTTAGGATCTGTCTACCCGACGTGCCTGACCATGCAGCGGAACGGCCAGTGCCTATCTCCCGGGTCACACGCCACCCCGTTCCAGAGGTCAGAGGCACGCGCAGCAGCGCTCGAGCTGGCTTGGGACAATGCGGCGCACCAGATGCGAAGGGGCATCCTGCCAGCCGGTTCGTCAGAACCGGCGGCAGGCGGACGTGTAGGGACCCGGCGCGGGGATGGGGGCTGTTCCAAAAGGCAGTCTCTGTCATGTTGAGTTAACCATGGCGGGTGCCGCCACTCAGCAGATTAGAAACTTTCCTGCAATTGGGTGCATAATAGGCTGTTCAGACAGCTTAGACCGTGAACGCACTGGTGCGAATGTGCCCGTTGTTGAGTTTGGTTCCGACTATCGGTGACTTACTCATTGGTGGCCATAGGACCCCGTTTAGTAGCCTACGTAGGCGATAGATAGTCGGGTCTGAACACCCAATCCAAGCGTAGGAGATGTTCGTCATGGCTAAACCTAAGCAATCACCGGTCACTATCCCGTCTCTGGATGTCCTGAAGCAAATCAATCTCCATGCCGCTGGGCTGGACATCGGCTCTGAAGAAATCTGGGCCTCTGTCCCGGCCGACCGGGATGACCCGTCGGTGCGGGTCTTTCCCACCTTCACCGTTGACCTCCATGCCTTGGCCGACTGGTTGGCCGCGTGCCAGGTTGAGACCGTGGCCATGGAATCCACCGGCGTCTACTGGATCCCGATCTACGAGATCCTCGAGTCGCGAGGCTTTGAGGTCTATCTAGTCAATGCCCGCCACATCAAGAATGTCACCGGTCGGAAGACGGATATCCTGGATTGCCAATGGATTCAGCAGTTGCATACCTACGGGCTATTGGGCGCCTCCTTCCGTCCCCCTGAGGAGATCTGTGCCCTACGGGCACTGGCACGACATCGTGACAATCTAATCCGGTACCGTGCCGCTCATATCCAGCATATGCAGAAGGCTCTGCAGTTGATGAACGTCAAGCTAACCGAAGTCGTCAGTGACATCACGGGCGTGACCGGGTTGAGCATCATTCGCGCCATCGTCGCTGGGGAGCGAGACCCTCAGCAGTTGGCGCGCTTTCGTCAATCCGGCTGCGCCAGGACCGAAGCGGAGATTGCCAAGGCCCTCCACGGTCACTACAAGCTCGAACACGTGTTTGTGCTCAAGCAGGCTCTCGCCCAATACGACTTCTACCTGCAACAGATCCAGGAGTGTGACGGCCAAATGGAGGCCATGTATGCTGCCTTGCCCCCCTCGCATCCAGACGACCAGGTCTCCCCGCCACCCAAGCCCAAGGGCGGCAAGCCTCGCAAGAACCAAGCTCACTTTGACCTAGCTGCTTGGCTCTATCAGCTCCTGGGTGTAGACCTGACGGCCATCGATGGCATTGATGCCCTGACCGCTCAAACCATCATCACCGAAATCGGCACCGATGTGAGCGCCTGGCCCACAGTCAAGCACTTCACCTCCTGGCTGGGCCTATCACCGTACAACGACAAGTCAGGCGGCAAGATCCTACGTAGCCGCACCAAAAAGACGCAGAACCGAGCCAACTTGGCGTTTAGGATTGCAGCCCAAAGCCTGAATCGAAGCCAGAGTGCCGTCGGCGCTTTCTACCGGCGCATGAAAGCCAAGCATGGACCCGCTAAAGCCACCACAGCCACTGCACACAAACTGGCCCGCATGGTCTATTTCATGTTAAAGAACCGCACCGCCTATGTCGATCCAGGTGTCACCTACTATGAACAACAGTATCGAGACCGCACCATTCGCAATCTCAAGCGCAGAGCCGCTGCCCTGGGCATGGAACTCATGCCTATTCCTGCCCAATCAAGTGCAGTTTCTTAGTAGCGAAGCGAAACATCTTGTTTCTGTGCCGATTGGACCGATTCAGAGACCTCTCAGTCGCTGCGCTCCTTCGAGGTGACACTTTTGGGACACCCCCGCATAGACAGTTACCACTGAAGGCGATACTCTCTCAGTGCCAATCCACCATTGCCCGCCCCGCCCCCCTGTGCTATAATGCAGGCACGGTTGGTAAGAGGCTTCTCAACGAGTATCACCACGGAGGTGAGCCACCATGGAAACGCGCACGTTGGGCAAGAACGGACCGGAAGTTGGCGTTATCGGGCTGGGCACCGAGCACCTGGAGCGCTCGCCCGAGACCATGGACGCCGTGCTGCGCGCCGCCGTCGAGGCAGGCGCCACCTACATCGACCTGCTTTATGTCGAGACTGACTACTGGGAGGCCTTTGGCCCCCTGTTCTGCAAGTACAGCGACGACCTTGTCCTGGCAGCCCACTGGGGAGCCGGTCAGCGCTACGACCTCGACTACTGCCGGAGCACCTTCGACAACATGCTCTCCTACGTGGGCCGCGCCGAGGTGGCGATGATGACCATGATTGACGATGGCGACCGCAAGGGCCGGCCGTGGCGGGACGCATCGCTGGAACGGCTGCGCCGCTACCAGGAGCAGGGGCGCGTGGGCCTCATCGGCGGCAGCGCCCACGACGCTGCCATCGCGCGCGAGGCGGTCAGCAGCGGCCTGATCGACGTGCTCATGTTCCCCCTCAACATGCTCGGGCAAGACGACGAGCAGACGTTGGGGCTGATCCAGACCTGCGCCGATCATGGAGCCGGCCTGGTCGCCATGAAGCCCTACCACGGCGGGACACTCTTCTGGGCGAACGGCCAACCCACCGGCATCACGCCCGCCCACTGCCTCCACTACCTCTTCTCCCTGCCGGTCAGCACGACGGTGCCCGGCCCCAAGACTCTCCAGGAGTGGCAGGCCACGCTGCGGGCCGCGGTCGCGACGCCTGCGGAGCGGGACTATCGCCCCGTGCTGGGCAGCCTGCACGACCGCCTGGCAGGGCAGTGCGTCTACTGCCATCACTGCGAGCCCTGTCCCGAGGAGATCGAGATCGGCTGGATCATCTGGCACGTGGACCAGGTGCCGGGCGGTGATCTGAAGCAGATCCGCGAGTGGTACGGCGGCTTCCCGGTCAAGGCCTCGGCCTGCACCCAGTGCACGATCTGCCTGGAGCGCTGCCCCTTTGGCGTGGAGATCATGGCCAAACTCAAGCAGGCGGTGGAGCTGTTCGAATGACGGACGCCAGCGCGCAGATCGTGGACCTACTCGCCGCAGAGCTCGCCCCGGAGTGGAATATCGGAACGGCGAGAAGGATCGCCGCGGGAAGCTGGTTCGGCAAGCATTGTCTCAGGGTGGACGGCAAGGTCTTTGCCGTGCTCCGAGAGGGCAACCTGGCCCTGAAGCTGCCCGAGGAGGTCCGCGCCAGGGCGCAGCAAGCCTACGGGGCGCGCCCCTTTGACCCCCGCGATACGGGCCACCCGCTGAAGGAATGGGTACAGATCCCGCCCCAGGAGTTCGATACCTGGGTCCGCTTTGCGCGGTTGGCCTGTGCGTACGTGGCTACTGCGGCGCAAGCGGAGAAGGACGCCATCATTGGCGGACTGGTAAGGGCCAGGAAAGGGCTCCTGGATGAAGCCAGACAGCTCTCCCCGGCGCAGCAGGACCAGGTCTTTCTCGGCGAGTGGACCGTCAAGGACCTGCTGGCGCACCTGGTGGGCTGGGACCATACCAATCGTGAGGCTGTGGGCGAGATCCTGGTGGGTGAGAAGCCGTCGTTTTGGGACCACTACGACCGCGACTGGCAGAGCTGCAATGCGCGCCTGGTGGCGCAGCACAGGCGCGGCAATTTCGCCGAAATGCTCGCCACGGTCGAGCAATCGCACCGGGCCCTGATCGACTATCTCCAGACCGTCCCCGCCGGCGAGTACCTCAAGCGGAAACCGATCAAGACCCTCCTCCGCGCCGAGACCACCGACGAGGAGGAACACCGCCAGCAGGTAGAGGAGTTCAGGACGGGCGGTGGGACATAAACAGAAAGGGGGAAGAACCATGAACACCTACCAACCAGAAACCTACGGACAGCGGATCGCGAACACGTACGACGAGTGGTACGACTTTCTCGA
>JBFFCR010000319.1:0-5160 GCA_041559855.1 Anaerolineae bacterium
ACGCCGCGTCCAGCCTACCCTGCGCCAGCCACACGCGCGCCTGCCAGGCTGCAACCTGGGTGATGATCCAGCCAGGCAGATTGGCGTCTCGCGCAGTAGCCTCCACCCTATGAAAGATCCGCTCGGCGCCAACCAGGGCACCCGCGGAAAACAAGATCCTGGAAGAGCACAGGTAGCTCCATCCGCGCATTGCCAGATCTATGCCACCTTCGGTCAGCGCCACACCCTGGTTCGCCAGATCTATTGCTTCCTCGAAGTCGCCCAGCTCGGCCAGTGCCTCGCCCCATATCGCCAGCAGAGCGCCCACCACCGATCCTCGCGGCAGTCCGCTCGAGTCGGCACGTTGTATCTCTCGCTGGCAGACCGCTATTGTTTGTCGCAACCGGCCCTGCTCTCTCAGGGCTACGGCCACTTTCATGTAGGCCATGACGGAAAAGATGGTGTCGCCTGCCTGCGCTGCCGCTTCGGCTGCTTGCAGCCGGGACTGGTACGCTGCGTCGACGTCGCCTCTGAAGCCTTGCGAATCACCCAAGGCAAGGGCGGCGTTGCTGCGCCAGACAAGCTCCTGCTCAGGCAGATACTCGAGCGCCTGACGCCCATGCAGAGCCATCGCCTCAACGTCTCCCAAATATGTGGCCATAAAGGCCCGGATGACGGTTGCCATGCCTCTCAGCTTCATCATATCAGGATCTGACATCTCGTCGTACCGATTCGGCGGCGAGGTCCCGGTGGCATCGTTGGCGGAAGACTCAAACCTCTGTTCGCAGGCTTGGAGCCGTTGCTCGGCCGCTTCCTGCTGGCCGCTGGCGAACAAATACCAGGCAGAAAAGACGCACAGTTGTGGTTTGGAGAACACGACTGTGTCTGGTAGCTTGGCCAGCCAGCGCTGCAGCTTGGCATGCTCGCCGCGGAGCCATATCGCTTCAGCCTGCTCGACGAGCAAGCGAGCTGGACACGCATGATCTTCCGCTTGTAGCGCGTGCTCTATCGCCTGATCGACAAACCCATTCTGCTCGTACCACTCGCTGGCCCTGCCGTGCAGGACGGGAAGTACTTCTGGCTGGCTTTGATGCAGGCGCCTGCGCAACAGGTCGGCGAAGAGACGGTGATAGCGATACCAGCGCCGCTCCCCATCGAGGGGGACGATAAACAGATTGGCGCGTTCGAGGTATTCCAGCGTTTCTTGCCCGGAAGCATAAGAGGCCCTCAAGACCGCAGTTCCTTCGGAACTGCCTGTTGCTCCGTAGGAGCAGACGGCATCGCAAAGAGGACCAGATAGACGGTCGAGGATGGCTGTCTGCAGCAAAAAGGTCTGGACACTCTCAGTCTGCTGTTCCAAGACCTCTTCAACCAGGTAGTCGAGCACAAAGTGGTGGCTACCGGTGAACGATTCGACAAAGCTGCTGGTGTCCCTATGTCCACGCATGGAGACCGTCCCTTGCAGAGCAAGGGCAGCCAGATGCAGGCCAGCGACCCAACCCTCGGTACGCTTCTCAAGTGCGGTGATATCTTCTGCCGACAGATCCAGGCCCATCACCATGTTCAGGAACTGGGAGGCCTCGGAGGAGGTGAAGCGTAGCTCAGTGGCACGCACTTCGGCCAGTTGGCCACCGGCGCGCAGACGTGCAAGGGGCAGGTGCGGATCTTCACGGGTGGCGATGACCACATGTATTTGCGGCGGCAGGTGCTCAAGCAGGAAGGCGACGGCATCGTGGATCTCCGGGGCCTCGATCAGATGGTAGTCATCGAGGACGAGGATCATCCTGTCCGGGAGGGCAGCCATATCGTTGATCAGAGAGGTCATCACTGCCTCGACGGGCGGCGGCTGGGGGGATTGTAGTGCGCTGACCACACCTTCACCGATGCTGGCTTGAGTCCCTTTCGCTGTGCTCAGGGCAGGCGTCTGCAACGCCGCGAGCAGGTAGGCCAGGAAGCGGACCAGATCGTTGTCGCCCTCGTCGAGGGAAAGCCATGTCACCGGCACGGGCGTAGCATGCTGCGCGCTTACCGCATGCACCCACTCACTGGCGAGCGTAGTTTTGCCAAAGCCAGCCGGAGCAGAGAGTACAGTCAGCTTGCGCTCAAGTCCCGCGTTCAACTGCTCGATCAGGCGCGGGCGCGAGACCAACTCGGGCCGAAGGGCCGGGATATGCAGTTTTGTTGCTAACAGCGAGTCCTGTGGCATGATCGTCCTTGATGTTGGCTAACAGCAAAGCCAGAGGGCCAGTATATCATGCCATGTACCGATTGTCAAAAGGAATGGCGAATCGGCAGAATGCGAAAAGCCCGCCAAGCGCCGGCGGTAGGTGCTTGGCAGGCGGTACTGCCATCTCGGCAGCATCTGTATTTCGCGCTATCGCTTCTGTTTTCGCTTCTCGCCCATTCTGATTCTGGCCTCGATCCAACCACTGCATCAAAAGGCAGCGGCAGACCGGTCAGCACCGAACCATCTACTACCTGGTGCTCAGGTGTCACTCAGGTAGCAGTGGCGCCGCGCGCAGAGAATGGCCCAAGCATCTTCTCCGTCGAATGCAGCCCCACGGAGGGAGCTGCACTCGACACCACCAGACACGAGACCTGCCGATCCCCTATCGAAGTTGGGTCCTCTTGAAGACGAATATGCCGGCCGCGACGATGACCAAGGTGATGCCCGCCAGGATCAGCAGGTTCTGCCAGATGACCGGTTCAGAGACGCCGCCAGTGTGGAATATTACCGATAGCGAATCAGTGACATAAAAGTTGGGCATGAAGCGCGCGATGTTCCGAGTCACTTTGTCAAAGACCGCCAGGTAAGAGCCGAACATCATCATCGGCAGGATAAAGATCACCGAGAGCCCACCCGCTGCGCCGCTATCCTTGGCTACGGCTGCCGTGATCAGGCCCAGGCCTACCGCGGTAATCCCCAGTAGCGCCAGGAATACACAAGCGAGCAGCAGGCCGGCGATGCCCCCCTGGGGCTCGAAACCCAGGAGCCGAGCTACCAGCAGCACAATCAGTGCCTGGACCACAGCAATGAGCATGTAGGCAACGATCTGGCTGCCCATGTATGCCACGGGAGATACCGGCGTGGCCTCGATCCGTTTCAGCACGCCTGACTGCCGGTATTCGACCAGGCCCAGGGCAACCATCATGCCCATGTAGATGACCGAATAGCCCATTACGCCCGGCAGCAGGTACTCAAAGTGGTTCATCCCTGGGACGGGATAGTAGTCATTGGTCACCCCGCTCAGTGCCAGGTAGAAGATCAGAGCCAGACCAACCGGCATCAACAGCATGACGATCAGGTTCATCGGATCCCGATACAGCTTTTTCAATTCAACAGCAGCCAGAGCACCCATGGTTCGCACTGTCATGTCAGCTCCCCTCCGCGATCCGTCGGCCGGTGATGTTTAGAAAAACCGACTCCAGATCCTTCGCATCATGTTCCGCCATCAAGTCGGCAGGCGTGCCGAGCGCGATTAGCTCGCCATAGTCAATGATCCCTACACGGTCACTCAGCGCTTGTGCTTCCTCGATGTAGTGTGTGGTCAGGATCACAGTTTTGCCCTGTTCCTTCAGCGAGCCAATGAATTCCCAGGTCCGCCGCCGGGCGCGCGCATCCATGCCCACTGTCGGCTCATCCAGAAACACGATCTCCGGGTCACTGATCAGAGCGATCATCAGGTTCAGTTGCCGCTTCATCCCGCCGCTGTAGCCCTTGGTCCTTCGACGGGCGGCCTCTGAGAAGTCGGCCTGACTGACTAGAGCCGCAGCCCGCTGCTTCACTGCCTGGCTATCCATGCCGTGAAGACTACCAAAGAGCTCGAGATTCTCCATGCCGGTCAGGAATTTGAACACCGCTGCCTCTTGCGGACAGACACCAATGAGCTCCTTCACCTTCCGGGGCTCCCGGCCGATGTCAAAGCCGCCTATCCGGGCAGAGCCAGAGGTAGGCGTCAGCAAGCCGCAGAGCATGCTGATCGTGGTTGTTTTTCCTGCGCCGTTCGGCCCCAGAAATCCAAACATCTCACCCTTGCGGATTTCGAGGTTCAGGCCTTTGACGGCTGTGACATCGTCGAACTGCTTGGTCAGATCGTTGATGACGATGACACTTCCGTTTCGCATCACTCGGTCATTATCCATTATTCCCTCCATCTTTTGCTTCTGGTGTGGCCGTTGAGTTCCCTTCGTTCATCGTCGGATAGACAAGCTTTCCCTGCACAAGTAGCATATCCGCAAGGTGGTGTTAGTGTCATCACCCAAAGGTGTGATCCGGGGGGTTAATCGCGGGCAAGGACCCGATTGGGCCTTGACTGTGCCCAATGAAAGGAAAAAACAGCCGGCATATTACCAGTTGGGCAGCCCTTCGGCAATGAGTTCTAGCACCTCGAGTTCGCGCTCGCTCAGGGGCAGAATCAATTGAGTTTTGGAGACCTGGGAACTCGTTTCTTCAGTGATTATGTAGACCTGTCAGCAATCCTAGACAGAAGCCGGCCCGTTGTTGTGCGGATCGACTTTGCCCTGCCTTGGAGGTAACGAAACCGTACCGCACAGAACCGGTAATGGTTATTATCGGTACTGTTTGCTGCGGAGAGCGTACTGCGGAGGGGTATACGTGTCGACTGGGGTACGATTCGGCCAGTCATAGTGCGCTGCGATCGGGCGCGCGAGGGCGCTTCAAGCCGCGCCCAACAGGTTCGTCCCCTGGGCACCGTCCGCTGCAGCCGGCGGCCAACGCCTTCTGCTCTATCGCCTCTCAGCTTCATGCGCATACTGTGACTTTGCCAAAGTCGGTCACCGGCGGCGAATCATCCATGTCGCGGGTTCGGTCAGGATCGATGTAGGCAACCCTCCCCATATTTCAGGCCCAGACGCCTAGTGCACCTCCTGACATCTGGGCCTGGGCTCACCGGCTTGGCTCTCTACGCCAATCTCTTTCATCCCTCAGGGATGTTCTGCAGTACCTCCAACAACAGCTTCATGACATTCTCAACGCTGGGGATGAACAAGCTCTCCGCCGGAGAATGCACGTCGCTAAGAGTAGGTCCGATCGAGATCATGTCCATCTCCGGATACTTTGCACCGATCACGCCACATTCCAGGCCGGCGTGGACGGCCATGATTTCGGGCTCCTGGCCGAACAGATCCTGGTACGTTGCTTGCATCAAGCCCAGGATGGGC
>JBFFCR010000320.1:0-5154 GCA_041559855.1 Anaerolineae bacterium
AGGTACTGCACAGTCTGGTGATCCAGGCGGATGTCCTGCACCCTCTCGCCAGAGGTAAAGTTCCTGTCTATTGTCGCTCCGCTGCGCAGGTTGCGCAACTTGGTGCGGATCACGGCCTTGCCGCGGCCTGGTTTGTGATGATGGTAATCGATCACCTTGAACAGCTCGCCATCCATGGTAAAAGTCACGCCTTTGCGCAGTTCGTTCACGTCGATCATTGTCATTGCTCCTTCTGTACGCCTGGTTGCCCGATTATAGATGCTTGGCCTAGGCCTGTCAAATCTGGCCTGGGGGCCTGGTGAGAAATCGACACAAGGAGCGAATCGCGACCTACTGCCCGCCGACGACCGTAAACCGTATTTCGCCAAACGCAGACGCCAGGTCCTGCCCGGTGGCCCCATCTCCCGCGACAACAGCCACCGGCCGCATCCAGTCCATCGCTTCCAGGGCAGTGCCCGACGGCGCCCCCTGGACACCGATGATGGCGTGTCCCCAGCGAAACCTGCCCCGCAGGTCACCCTGAGCGCCAATCCGTAACAGCGCTTCCACTGCATCCTCGCCCAATAGCCGCGATGCCTCGTCGGAGGCGGCCACGGCGACGATCCGTCCAGCCGGGACAGCGTCCAGGAAGGCAGCCAGTGCGCTACTGGCGTCAGCATCCAGATGCGTGTCAAATGCAGCCGCCTGCTCGACGATGCCTGTCTCCGGGTGGATGACAGCCACGTTGTATCCCCGCTCGTCGGGTGACACCTCCACGCCGTCCACGTATATGTGGCCGAAATCCCCCACCTCCTGCCCGGCGCTGTGCACCACCAAATTCGCCGGCGACTCGACGCCCGTCCCACCGATAGCCCGTCCGGACAGATGTGCCTGGCTGGCGGGAGCCAGCGCACTGAAGCGCAGCCAAAGCTCGTTCAATCCCACCTGCACCGCTTCCGCGGGCAAGATCACCTGAAGATCCGACCAACCTTCTGTTATGTCTATCTGAGCCGCGGTTTGGCCGTTGATCTCTACCTCCATCCGCTGCCCGCCCGGCGGCGCGTAGATGCGAAAGGTTGCCTGCTGCTCCTCGCCATTCAGGGGCACGAGCAGCCGCACCGCCCTGCGCTGGGTCCACACCACGCCGCCTGTCGGCAGACCCCATCCTTCCGCATAGCTCAGACGGCTCAGTTCATCGCCCGGCACGACCGTCCAGCTCGCGGGCCAGGGTGGCAGATCAACCGTGCAGAGGACGAGCCCGGCATCTGCCGGGACACAACCCACCGGCATCGTGGCCTCCAGGTACGGCACCATCTCCGGACCCGCTTCCTCGGTGTGGACCACAATGGCCTGGATGTTGAAGAACCGCAGCACATCGGCCGCCAGCGCACGATCGCGGTCCAGCACATCAGAGTCGACCTGGTGGCCGGTCTCCAGCGCGATGAGTGTGTTGATCACTGGCGCTTCGGTGAAATACTGAAACGAGAGAGGCGGGTTGCGCGACGTGTTGCCCGCGAGGATGCGCTTGCCGTGCACCGTTTGATAGTACTGCTCGAACATGATGATTGGGTGCTGCGTTCCGGTCACGCGAAAGCCATTGCGCCAGGCAACAGGCAGATCGAGCAGCGTCCAGTCGCCCGGCATCTCGTCTGCGATGGCCTGATACACAGAAGGCACCCTCATGTCCGACATCGGCAGGGGAACGCACAAATGCTCAGACAGGACGAGACCAACCAGGACAACGGCAGCCGCAGACCGCAGAGGTTTCCTCCCGGGTGCACTGGGGTTGCCCTCCCGACGGCGAACCAAGGCAGCCAGCCCAAAGGCAACCAGCACCGCCAGGCTGAGGAAAAGGAGCACGCTGTAGCGGCTCGGATAGCGATTGCCCTTGAAAAATGGTAGCTCCGCCACCAGCGCAAAGGGCACCGGGACGCCCGTGTCGCGGCCATCGATTCGCAGCGAGGGTCCCAACGTCAGCAGCCAGAAGACAACCGCTGACAACATCCAGAACTTCACTGCCGAGGTCCTGCGCCAAGCCCACACCGCCCCCACGACCGCAAGCGCCAGCACGCTGTATCCCAGGTAGAGGTGTTGGCCCACGGTATGATCAAAACTAAAACGCTCCACCAACGAGCCGAACAGCGGGTGATACATGGTTGGCACCAGGTACCCAAGCAGGTCCGCCGAAAAGACGTCGGCAAAGCCCCCCTTCTCCACAAAGATGTCGCCTTCAACCATCAGATCCGGGACCATCATGACCAGCACAGGAAGCAGGCCCACAGCGACGACGCAGCCGATTACGACCAGATTGCCGGCCATCCGCAGAAGCTCGCCCGAGCGGAAGCGGGTCACAAGTTGCCAGAGTGCCCAGAGTGCCGTGAACAGAACGAGAAAGGACGCGTAGGTCAGCTCGGCATAGGCCTGAAAAATCATAAAGACGGCAGCCAGCAACGGATAGCGCCAGCGGCGCGGATTGTCACCCATCTGGAGCAAGCAGAGCACATAGTACGGAATCCATTGCGAACTGGAAATGTTCCACTGTCCCAGGGCAGCGTAAGCGAGCTTGCCGGAGGCAAAGGCATAGAGCAGCCCGCCGCCAAAAGCTGGTAACAGCTTGCGGAGATCCAGTTTCCCTGCTCTGCGCGCCGAATCCAGGTTCCTGGACAGAGTCCACTCTGACAGGAGGAACGCGCCATAGCCACTCAGGACAAAGGACGACAGCAGGAGTAGGTTGCTGGCCGGGATCAACCCCACGATGGCCTGCAAGGGGAATGAGAGCAGTCCATTGAGCACCGTCAGCGTGTAGAAGGCCAGGTTGATGCCCAGCGGGTAGAACATATACTCGCAGTCGAACGGGTTGGATCCCTGTCTCAAGAGGGCATCCTGCAACCACCACAGATTCCACGTAAGCGGGGGGTCGTCGGCCCCGTTTCCCGGCACCTGGGTGCCCAGTCGGGCCGCCACAGGCCAGGTGAGGATCAGGGCAAAGAGGATATAGGCGGCAAGGACCAGCAGGTGGAGCTGCCAACGTCTGATCTGCATCTGCGAACCCGCCTCCTCCAAGTCCAACCACTGACTGCTCAGTCGCGCCCATCATACCATCCTCATCCCCTTTTGGCAATTTTGCGTTTGAGCTCAATTGGGATAGAATGGCGCCCATGACAAGCTACCAAGATGCGTTGACCTATCTCTACAGCTTCACCGACTATGAGAAGCGAGGCTTTGCTGCCTACGTGCCCGAATTCTACGACCTGGAACGGGTACGGCGCCTGCTGAGCCTTATGGGCGAGCCGCAACGTTCGTTCCGGGCTGTGCACATTGCGGGGACCAAGGGCAAGGGCTCCACGGCAGCCATGATCGAATCGGTACTGCGCGCCGCGGGACATTGCACCGGCCTCTACACCTCGCCACACTTGCACACATTCCGCGAGCGGATCCAGGTCGCGGGCCAGCTGATCCCGGAGGACAGCGTAATCCAGCTGGTCGAGACGATGCAACCGCTGATGGCACAAGTGGAGGATGTCACCACTTTTGAGATCATCACCTGCCTGGCTTTTGCCTGGTTCGCTGAGGAGGGCATCGACTGGGCAGTCGTCGAGGTGGGTTTGGGCGGGCGGCTCGATGCAACCAACGTGCTAAACCCCGAGGTTGCCATCATCACCCCAATCAGCTACGATCATGTGGCGATCCTGGGCGACACACTGGCCAAGATCGCGGCAGAAAAGGCCGGCATCATCAAGCCAGGCGTGCCCGTCGTCAGCGCGCCACAGCCAGAAGAGGCGCTGGCGGTCATCCACGAGGTCTGCAAACGCGAGGGAGCTCCCCTGACGCTGGTGGGCCGCGATTGGAGGTGGCATCCAGAGTCCGCCGGTCTTGACGGTCAGACGTTCACCATCCATCACGGCGCCCAGGATCAGTTCGATCTGCGGTTGCCGCTCCTGGGGGCGCACCAGCTCGCCAACGCGACGACGGCCGTGGCGGCACTGTCCGTGCTCGAGGAGAGCGGGCTCGAGATCCCCCTTCCCGCCATGCAGGCGGGCCTGCAGGCCGTGCGCTGGCCGGGTCGGCTCGAGATCCTCGGTCGCGAACCACTCGTCGTGGCCGATGGCGCCCACAATGGCGACTCGGCGCGAAAGCTGATCGCCGCCCTGAACGAGCTGGCAGGCTTTGACAGGCTGATCCTCGTGTTGGGGGGCTCTGCCGATCACCTGATGCCAGACATGTTGGGTGCTCTACTCCCGGCAGCGGCGCGCACCATCGTCGTCCAATCGTCGCACCCCCGTGCTGCCGGCGCGGCCTGGATCCAGGCCCGCGCCGCGGAGCTGGGATTCCAAGTAGAGACCGGCGAGTCGGTCGCCCAGGCCCTGGATCTGGCACTCGCCGAGGCCGGCCCCCGCGACCTAATCTGTTGCACCGGCTCGCTGTTCGTGGCCGGCGATGCTCGGGCGGCCTGGTTTAGGCGCCAGGGCATGCCTCTCCCGCCCAGCGATCCCGCCTGACTTGTACGCCAGACCGAACTCGCCCTCCGCGCGCGTCCACGCACCGGTGCGTTGGGCTGTGGCCCAACGGGAGCATACGGGAGAGCCGCGCTAAGCCTGTGACGACGAGTTGTCATTTAGCCCATCCTATGCTATATTGCAGCTGATTTCTTGGTCATTGTGAAGGAGAATTGCCGGTTGAGTTACGACTTTGACTTTGGTCTCTTTAATATGGACGGCTTCCCGGACGAAGGCGATGAGGAGATAGCCGAGGACCTTCCCCTCCTGCCTCTGCGGGACACCGTCGTATTTCCGCACATGATGACACCCCTCGCCGTGGGGCGCGATCGCTCGCTCCGCGCGCTCGAGGCCGCCACGAGTGGTGACAACCTCCTCATCGTGGTCGCCCAGCGCGACCCTGAGGTACAGGAACCAAAGCTGGAGGATCTGTATCCGGTGGGGGTGGAAGTAGTCGTGGGGCGCACCCTGCGCATGCCCGATGGTACGACCAATATCCTAGGGCAAGGCCGGCGAAGGGTAGAGCTCATCGGATTCACCCAGGAGCAACCGTTCATCCGCGCTCAGGTCCGCACCCTGCCCGAGTCAGCCAAGGTCACGCTGGGCACCGAGGCCTTGATGCGCGCCGTGCTGTCGCTCTTTGAGAAGGTCGTGCAGCTGTCGCACCAGCTTCCTGAGG
>JBFFCR010000321.1:0-5151 GCA_041559855.1 Anaerolineae bacterium
AAAAAGGCAGAAGCCAGGGAGGCCGTGGCAGAGATGCCGTACTCCAACAGCGGCTTGCCCCGCACCTGCACATCATTGCGCTGCCGGATGTCGAGGATCAGGCCCACATCCACGATCCGCTCCGGCTCGAATTCGTTCACAAAGTAGTCGCTCGGGTGACGTGCGCTCATCCGCCAGTTTATCCAGCGCAGCGGGTCACCCGGCTCGTAAGCGCGCACGCCATAGAACGACACACCGGCGCCCCCTTGCCGGGCCGGGACTGGTCCAGCATAGGCGCGCGTCCGCAGCGGCCTGATCGCCAGGTGTCGCAGCTTCAGAATGTCGGGTATGATGACCAGCCGCTCGGGAGTGGGAAAGATCACCTGCTGCTGGGACAAGCCCAGGTGGTCGCAGGCCGTGACCCGCACACTCTCAAACTCATGGCTGCCCCGCTCGCCGAGCATCGTGTATTCCAGATCTACCGCTCCGCCTGATGGCAGCGCGATAAGCACGCTCGATTCCCCGGCAACTACCTCTACAGAAGATGGTACAACTTCTTCGATGAGCAGATGCTCCAGCGGAGCGCCCTCGTTGACGACCGATAGCTGGACAACCACCGGCCTTCCGAGCGCAGCGCTTTCCGAACTGACCGATCGGGTGACCCGTAGCTGGGGCCTCTCGGGGCTGTATATCAGCGACGCCCCCATATAGACCGCCAGGGGAAGAGCCAGGACCAGGAGACGGCCCTCCCGATTTGCCAGCCCCAAAAAGACCAGCGTGTAGAGCAGGATGCTCACCAACAGGAGCCGCCGCATGATCAGGCTCCTTCGATCACCGGAACAGGCACGCGCTGCATGATCGCTGCCAGCACATCCTCCGTGGCATGGCGCCGCATCCATAGATCCGGTTCCAGGATCAGCCGGTGGCCAAGGGCGGGCACGGCGAACAGCTTGACGTCATCCGGCAGCACATAGTCCCGCCCGCGAATGGCGCTCCAGGCCCGCGACAGCGTGAGCAGTGCCAGCGAGCCGCGCGGGCTGGCGCCAACCGCGACCTGCCGGTCGTGACGGGTAGCGTTCACCAGATCGACGATATAGCGCTCAACGTCGGGCACTAGAGTCACTTCTTCGACAGCACGTCGCATCGCCAGGAGCTCATCGGCATTGGTCACCTGCTCCAGATCAAAGGCATCCCGGCGCCGCTGGCGCCTGCGCTTTAGGATCTCGTGCTCTTCTTCCGGCGCAGGATAGCCGACTGCCAGCTTGACCAGGAACCTGTCCAGTTGCGCCTCGGGAAGGGGAAAGGTGCCTTCGTACTCGATGGGGTTCTGCGTGGCAAATACAATGAATGGCTGCGGAAGCGCCAGCGTCTCGCCTTCCAGCGTGACCTGGTGTTCCTGCATCGCCTCCAACAGCGCGGACTGTGTCTTGGGCGAGGCGCGATTGATCTCATCGGCAAGGATGATGTTGGCAAAGAGCGGTCCCTTGCGCAGCGCAAACGTGTTCTTGGTGCGATCGTACACAAAGCCACCCGTGATGTCGCCGGGCAGCAGGTCCGGCGTGAACTGGATGCGCTTGAACTGCAAGCCCAGCGCGGTGGCAAAGCTGTTGGCGATCAGGGTCTTGGCCAACCCCGGATAGTCTTCCAGCAATATGTGACCACCCGCCAGCACGGCGGCCATGATCTGCTCCAAGAGCTGTCGCTTGCCCACGATCGCCCGCTCCACCTCGCCAACGATGCCGCTGGCCAGCGCAGATACGTTAACGATGTCGTCAGTCGGTGTCATGTCGTACCTCCAGTTGATCTTCGAGGAGTTGCACAATCTGTTCCAGGTCAATATGGGGCGTAGGCTGGACTTCGTGTTGCCTGAACAGGCTCGCCAACCAGGAGCGCCCCGGGAGCCTCGGCCTGTCGTCCACCATCGGATCCAGCCCAGACCTCATATACTCCCGGATGTGGGGAGGCAGGTCCAAGCTCTCTAGCCGCTGTCGCATCGGACCTGGGGACTCCTTGTGACCGCTGGTGTGGGACCTGATTTCCAGGGCGAGTTTCCCCAGGAGCAGCGCCAATCGCCTGTCGAAGTAGACTTCCGACCCGGCCTGGCGGATCCACAGGCGGAGTGTTCCTACACGGCCATTGCTGATGGGCAGCGGCCTTTCCTCCGGCGACCACCTCGCGCTCAGCATCAGGCTCTTGGCTGCGACCACGACACCCAGACCGATGCATACCAGCCATAGGACCGGCTGGGGGATCGTGCGATAGTACATCCGGATCGTCCCATAGACGCGCGCAAGCCAGGGCGACAGGGTCTCGTACATCAGGCCATAGAGCAGAAACACCAGCAGGCTTGTTAGCAGCAGGATCAGAGCGATCCACCCCAGCCGTCTCATTCTCCAGGTAATCATTGCGCGCTCCTGCAATACTCCACGATCGCGCCCAGGCTCGACAGAGCTTGGCGCTCGTCATCCACCCCGGCGATCTTGGCCCCATAGCGCACTTTCTCAAAGAGCCGGGTCAATCTCCGCACGGGCTCGCCCGGTAGCCCGGACCGCGCCAGGTAGCCCTCAAACTCGCGGGGGGTCATGTCTGCCTCACGCCAGATGCCACGCTGCTCCTGCAGCGTCTGGCTCATGCGGTAGTAGCACAGCATTACCGTATCCTGCAGGTCTGCCCCGGCGCGTATGGCCTCCACAGCCTCCTCGGCCTGGTCGGCTAGTTCTGCCAACGGCGATACAGACCGCGCGCTCAGGCGGAGCAAGAGGCGGCCACCACCCACCAGCACCAACGCGAGGATCAATGCCAGGATCACAATCGCGCCCCAGATCAGCCATGCCGGCGCGCCTCGAGCCGTTTCGCCAGCCTCTCCAGCAGTCGCCTCCACAGACTCCTCCGGGACTGGTGTGACCTCTGGCGTCTCCTGCATCACGGCCGGCGTTGGTTGTGCCTGCTCCTCTAGATTTCTGCCCGCCCGCAGGGCGAGGAACAGGAGCAGGCCGAAAAGCACAACGGGCATCAGGCCCTTGATCAGGTTCTTCCTGGCCTCGGGAGAGAGAAGGGAGTGCAGGACGATAATGGGAAGTCCCAGCACGACAATGGTGACAAAGATCCTAAAGGCCGTGCTGAACGCCTCATCTACTTCCGGCGGAATCCCGGTCGGCGCCTCGCCCTCTACCTGCCCGGATCCAGGGGCTGGCACACCCGGCAGGAACTCGAGCTTGGATACGCCAGCAGAGAGAAGCAGCATCGCCGCCAGGGCGGTGCCGAGGGTGATCAGAAGCAGAGTTCTGGTGCGCCCGAACATGCTCAATCCTTCAGCGTGTAAATGCAACCCAACCCGGAAAGACCTGGAAAACAGCCTCCACTGATCCAGGCAGTCTCCCATAGATCACTCCAATTGCAGATGATCTGTTCAGAGGAGACAAGTTGCCCCGCCCGGCGAGGACTATGGGTCCCAGGTGCCGTTATCATACCCCCATGTAGGCACGCGGTCAAGCGGAGGGCAGATCGGGATTAGAGTCGAGCTGAGGCACGAGCATGCCAGGGGCGTCCCGGTGCCGCCTCGGCACCGGGACTACAGAGTCTCGGTCACCTTGTGCAGCCCGCGTGGGCGGTCGACATCATAGTCCCTGGCATGTGCCAGGTACATGGCAAAGAGTTGGCCCGGAACAATGCTGGTCAGCGGCGAGAGCCACTCAGGAACCCCCGGCGGCAGGCGCAACGGCACCCGTCCCTTGCTCAGAGCAGATTCGTCGTCACTGATCACCAGCAATTCCGCCTGCCTCTGCTTCACGGTATCCACAAAGGCCATCATATCGGGCAGCATCTGGCCGGATGGGGCAATCACGATGACCGGGAAGCCGGAAGCGACCATGGCCAGCGGGCCGTGCATAAAGTCGGCACTGCTGTACGGCTCCACCACGGTGTAAGTCAGCTCTTTCAGCTTCAGAGACAACTCAAAGGCAGTCGCATAGTTGTAGCCACGTCCGATAACCACGCACGACTCCATGTAGCGGTACCGCTCGGCTACCTGGGCGATCTGGTTCTCAATGTCGAGAGCCTGTGCCACCTGCTCGGGGATCCTGTCCAGCATCTCGCTGCGCTTGGTATCGCCTTCAAGGGCCACGCTCAGCAGGGCAATGGCTGCCAGCTCGGCGGTGTAGGTCTTGGTCGCCGCTACCGATCTCTCCTCGCCAGCAGAGAGTTCGAGCACATAGTCAGCTGACCGCCCCAGATCCGAGTCGGGAAAGTCAGTGATAGCTGCGGTCAATGCCCCTTGCCGCCTGCCTTCTGCCACCACCGAGACGATATCAGGACTCTTGCCACTCTGGCTGATGCCCAGCACCAGTAGATTGCCAAATCGGGGCGGCGTCTTGTAGACTGTGAACAGGCTCGGCGTTGCCAGCCCGACCACTAGGCCGTTGGCGGCAGCCAAAAGGTACTGGGCGTAGCGGGCCGCGTTGTCACTGGTACCCCTGGCGGCAATGACCACACCGCCGATGCCACGCCGCTGTATCTCGGCAGCCAAGGCGCGAGCGTTTTCGCGCTGCCTCTCCAGCAGCCGCGCTGTGACATCCGGCTGTTCGTGGATCTCACGATAGAGATCCGAATCTTCAAGCCGACTCATCTTCCCGCCCCCCTGGATTGGCCATTTGCTGTAGGCCCCCCGCTCCTCCACACTTCCCGGTTCAGGCCAGAGCCGGCACCTGCTGGCCCTGCTCTTGTCTCAACTGCCGGAGGGTCCTCCACCGCGGTTCATCGTCCATCTGAACCTCATTGAGGTGGCGATAGAGCCCGTCGCGGGCCATCAGCTCTTCATGTGTCCCCTTTTCGACGATCTGGCTGCCCTTCAGAACAACGATGCAATCCGCACTGCGGATAGTAGAAAGCCGGTGCGCGATCACGACGGTTGTCCGGCCGATCATCAATCGCTCCAGCGCTTGCTGGATCAATAGCTCGGTCTCGGTGTCCACAGAAGAGGTGGCTTCGTCCAGGATCAAGACTGGCGCATTCTTGAGCACGGCACGGGCAATGGCAATACGCTGCCTCTGTCCGCCGGACAGCTTGACACCGCGCTCGCCGATCACTGTGTCGTAGCCCTGGGGCAGTTGGGTGATAAACTCGTGTGCGTTCGCGATCTTGGCTGCCTCGAGCATGTCCTCCTCCGTCGCCCCG
>JBFFCR010000322.1:0-5114 GCA_041559855.1 Anaerolineae bacterium
AACTTTGAGATCTATGTCATGGATGCCGATGGCACCAATCTCCAGCGCCTGACGAACTCTCCCGGCTCTGACGATTTCCCCGCATGGTCGCCTGACAGCGCCAGAATCGTGTTCTCGCGTACCGGAACCGACCGCGGCACGTATATCATCAATGCTGACGGCAGCAACGAGCAGAAGGTTTTGGACTTTGCGGTCCTCGAGCCAGCCTGGTCACCGGATGGCACCCAGATCGCCTTTGGGTCTGACCATGAAGGGTACCGGGCAATCTATGTGATGGATGTGGAAGGCACCGAACAAGGTTCGGGCAATTTGCAGAGGTTATCAGACACCAAAGCTGGCGAGAACTGCCCATCCTGGTCGCCGGATGGCAGGCAGATCGTGTTTGCCTCCTGGCGCGACGGTGACGGCGAAATCTATGTGATGGATCTGGACGGCGCCGAACAAGGTTCGGGCAGCGTGCAGAAACTCACCGATAACCGCTTTGCGGATGAATTCCCCACCTGGCAGCCTGCTAGTGTGGCGGGAGATAGGTCCAGCACGTGGATCAGAACATTTGAGGGTCCCAACTACGGCACGTTCTCCGACATCGTGCTCACCGGGGATGGGCGCATCCTCGCCGTCGGCGCGACCAACTACCTGCACTTCCCGCCCTACTCGGGAGATGCCCTGCTCATGAAGCTGACGCTCGAGGGTGATGTGCTGTGGGAGCGAACCTGGGGCGGAGATGGCTACGAGCACGCATGGTCCGTTGCGCCGGCTGGCGACGGAGGGTACTATGTCTTTGGCGAGACCGACTCGTACGGTGCTGGTGGTCGTGACTTGTTCCTCCTCAAGATCTCCGAGGACGGCACCGAGAGCTGGTTCCGGACATACGGCGGATCGGGCAGGGAGTGGCCGTTCGGCATGCTCCCGCTGTCAAACGAAGACCTGCTGATCTACGGGGACACCGAATCGGTCGAGCATGCAACAGAAAACCAATACGCCATCCGTGTGGGGACGGAGGGCGATGTCATCTGGGAGTACACGGTTGAGAGCCCCAACGACGAGATGGTGATAGATGTCGTCGAGACTACGGAGGAGGATCTTGTCCTTGCCGTGGTCACCGGGCAAGACGCTGAATTGGTGAGGTTGGACGCTGCGGGCAACGTACAGTGGACAAAGCGCTACGAACTCCCCGGGTGGCAGTTCGCCTCCCAGATCGCCCAGGTCGATGACGACGGGTTCTTCCTAGCTGGTTTCGCGATGAGCAGCGGCTCGCGCCAGCAGGCGGACACGTGGCTTGCCCGTTGCACCGCGACTGGTGAACTGGAATGGGAGACATCCTTTGGGAATTCGAGCTTTGACGACTATGCCCAGTCGCTGATTGAGTTGGACGATGGAACCTACCTGATCGGTGGAATCGGGAACGGCATGCTGCTCAGCCACGTCGATCAGGACGGGAACGTCCTCTGGCAGCGCTCGCTGGTGGGGGAGGTTGTCTATGGCGCCGAGGCTCTGATCGAACTCCCGGATGGGGGATACCTCATAGCTGGCTTGATCCAGATCACCAATGGCCGTTCCTATGACGCGATCCTCCTGCGAACCGACGCCGAAGGGTGGGTTGCGGAGTAGCGAGAGGGTGATGCGGGTCGGGCTGTGCTCAAGTAGCCCGGTTGTGGTCAGTATGATGCTCGCCAGCATTTGCGCCCTTGGTCTGTAATACCTGACCGTCAGGTTGTACAAGCATTCTGAATTCAGTCACACGCAGAATGGTAGTTGTACGAAAGGGTAGCCGCGATGTCGAATCTGGTGAAAGGAATCACTCTGCTATTGACCATCCTGCTCCTGATCGCCACCTGCGGGCAGGAGGAGCCCACAACAGAATCTCGCGCCGTAACCCCAAGCAGCCTCCCGCCAACTGCCGCTGCGGAACCTACCGACTTGCCCTCGCCAACGGACACGGTGGTACCGCCCACCAGGACCGCTACCTCTGCCTTCACAAAGACGCCAACGCCACCAGCGACAGATATACCGCAGCCAACCTCCACGCCGACGCCGACCAAACAACCATACGAAGTGATCACGGGTCTATCCTATATGGGGGGGCAAGATGCTGACCGGTCCCTTTCCATCTATTTGTCCACAACAGAACGCCAGAGTCTGACCCTGCTGGTGCTAGGTGGGGAATACTATCCGAGCATGCTGCGGTATTTCGCGGATCTGGGCTATACGGTGATCGCCTATAATGCACGGAGCGATACCTACCAGCAGTTCATCCAGGATGGATTCTGTGCACTGGCCTGGGCCCATGCCAAGGCTGACAGGTATGGGTTCGATGCCGCAGGAATCATCCCGGTGGGCGGATCTATGGGGGGTGGCATCGCCGCGTTGTTGGGCTTGATCGATGATCCTACCCCTTTCCTGGAAGAGTGCCCTCATACGCTGCCTGAAACAGATCGAGTTCGCGCCGTGATTACGCAGGCAGGGGTATTCGACTACACTGAGGAGGGGGACTTTTTCGAAGGATACATCGAATCAATCAGCGGGTTTATGGGAGGGACGGCGGAGCAGGTTCCCGAGAACTGGGCCGCGGCCTCGGCAATTACCTGGGTGAAGGGAGATGAACCGCCGTTTCTGCTGGTTCATGGCGAGGCGGACACTAATGTGGCTCCCCACCAATCAGAGAAATTCGCTTCGGCCCTGGAAGAGGCAGGGGTAGATGTGGAACTGGTTCTACTCCTGGGCATCAATCACTACACCAGCGTGACGGACAGGAGGGTATTCGAGGCGATGGCATCCTACCTGGCGCGCCTGCAGGAGGCTGACTGACTGAACGCCATCGACACGGGCACCGTTGCTATCGTGTCCAATCGGGATGGCGATTACGAAATCTATCTGATGGTGATCCCGTCTGTGGGCGGTGGCCCCATCCAGCGGAGTCGTGGGATTGCGCGCACTTGAGGTGCGACGGATGCTTTCCTACCAGGCGATGCGCGCAGTCTCGGGCTGCAGCATCACCGGCGCCTGCCGCCAGTTCTACCCGCTAGCCAACTGAATCCAGGCCTACCTTGACCTGCGACCCCAGCCAATCCTGGAGTTGAGTGATTCCCTCGCTCATGCGCGCTGCGGCGACGATAGGAAGCCACGCGCGGTACTCCTCCTCCCCGCCGGGCCTCAGTCTGAAATAGTGCCTCAGGTAGATGCGATGGTGCCAGACCACCATGACCTTCTCCATCAGGTTGGCTCCGCTCCCAGGAGCGAGAATGCCCAGGAGAATCACCGATGACCGGGCTACATCTGCCAACGGTCTGCCCTGTGTGGCGTCGATCCAATCGATCACCACCGGCCCGTCAGCCGTCATCAGCACATTATCAAAGTGGAAATCGCCATGGCACAGCCGCGCCCCCTGGGGCATCCCGGCCAGCGCCTCCAGTGCCGCAACCTTGAGCTCAGGGCTCAACCCCTGGGCGTGGCGGATCTTGCTCTCGAGACGCTGCCGCTGCGGGGGCAATCCGGTGACCCTGTCGCTATCGTGCATCCCGGCCTGCAATTCAGCCAGCAGGCGGCTGAACCTGGGCAGCGTCCAGGGTCTGGCACGGACCTGCTCCAGTATGGGGGATCCATCCACCCTCTGGTACGGCAGCCCCAGACGGTTGCCAATCTCGACGATCTCCCCAACCGCGGGGACATGCAATCCTGCGGCCTGTACGGCGCGGGCCAGCCTGGCTTCGGTCCTCACCGACTCTTGGGGAAACCACTCATGGAACAGCTTGAGAACCCAACCATCCTCCCAAGCATAGACTTCGGCAGTGCGTCCCAGGGCGATTGGCTTCTCAAGCAACGGTTCCGGCAGGTTCATTTCTCTGTGATACCGACTCCCAACTGCTGGTCAATCAAACTTCGACCGGCAGGCTCAGCTCGAAGGCTGACGCGCGCCCGTCGTCTATGGCACTATGGCACCTCTACTTACCGGCCAAACATCGTCTCCAGCCCTTGCCAGAGTGTGTCCCGCCAGGAGGGGTAGTTGTGCCCGCCATTGTACTCGTGGTAGGTGATGTCGTAGCCCTTTTCCACCAGCAGCTCATGCATGCGCCGGTTGCTGTCGAGGAGCCCCTCGTAGCGCCCTACGTTCATCCAGATGCGCAGCGGGGTGATGGGGCCGTGGCGCACGAGGTCAAAAACGACGTTGTCTGGCTTGCTCATGTCCAGGGCAGCCGATTGGCTGAGGACCCGCCCAACCACTTGCGGGACGCGGAGGCCGGTGTACAGCGCCATCAGTCCGCCCATGGAGGCACCGAGGATCCCGTAGGCGCCAGGGTCGGTCTTTACGTCCACCAGGTTCAGCTCCTTGCGAGCAAGCTGTAACAAGTCGTCCAGGAGAAAGCAGAGCGTGAGCTCGCTGCAGGCGTACTCGACTCCCCGGGCGCCCCGTCCGTGGTAGGGCAGGGCTAGGGCGATGGGTCGGATGCGGCCCTGGGCGATGAGATTGTCGACGATGTTGGTGATCCGCGCCCGCTGTGAATAGTCCTGCCCGTCGAGCACGATGAGCAGCGGGCAAGGCTCAGCGGTGGGCGGTCGGTAGAGGAGGACGGACCGCTTGTGACTGGCGAGACAAAAGTCGTTCTCGAGGACGTGGCGGGTAACGGTGCCGTGGGCCACGCTACGCCGGCGCCGGGTCAGGGTCGTGGCGCGGGCGCCGGGCATGTAGAAAAAGTGGTTCTCGTGCCCGAGGCCATCTGGTGTCACGTTCTCATTGAGGGGATCGGCGACACGCTGCTGTCCGTCCCAGAAGACATACTCGATGTAGGCGTCCTGGGGCAGGGTGAGGGTGTGGGCCCAAACGCCGGGGTCCACTAGGGTCAGCTCGATGGGGCTGCCCCATTCCCAATTGGTCATGTCCCCGATCAGTTTGGGTGGCTGGTCGCCCCGCCAGACAAAGGTGACCCTATCACCATCGATCACGGGGTTGCCGTGCTGCGCTCGATCAAGTAGCTTGCTCATCGATCTCGGTTCCTTTCAGCTGCATTGCGGCCGGCATTGTGTCATGACAAGGCCTCCTTGCCTGCTCATTCCTCGATCTGCCCTACAAGCAGGCCGCGCATCAGGTAACGTTGGAGAAGTAGAAAGATGAGGAC